>DATEZM010000449.1:0-3670 GCA_035255625.1 Rhizomicrobium sp.
CCCAGGCCGCTGAACGCACTGGAGCAGGGCGATCCGCTCGGCGAATCCGTCGCCGCCTTTGTCGCCGCGGTGCAGGGCAGGGGCGCCCCGCTGGTGCGGCCCGAAGAAGCCCGCACGGCGCTCGCCACCGCGCTCGCCATCGAAGACGCCTCCGAGCGCGCCCAGCCCGCGCCCGCCTACGCCGCCGTCGCCGCCGCGCGGTGATTTCCCGTCGCGGGAGGCATGCAGGCCACCACCTTCCGCCCGCCACGCCCGCGCGCTAAACCCCGTCTATGACCGACCGCTTCCGCATCGCGCTCGCCCAGCTCAATCCCGTCATGGGCGACATCCACTGCAACCTGACCAAGGCCCGTGCCGCGCGTGCGCAGGCCGCCGCCGCCAAGGCCGATCTCATCCTCTTCACAGAGCTCTACATCGTCGGCTATCCGCCGGAGGATCTCGTCCTCAAGCCGGCGCTGCAGTCCGACGCGATGGAAGCGATCGGGAAGTTTGCTTTAGACACCGCCGATGGCGGCCCGGCCGTATTGATCGGCAGCCCCTGGGTCGAGCATGACAAACTCTACAACGCCTTTCTGCTGCTCGACGGCGGCAAGATCGCCGGAAAGACCTTCAAGGTCGATCTGCCGAATTACGGTGTGTTCGACGAGAAGCGCGTCTTCGTGCCCGGCCCGCTGCCGGGGCCGTTCAATGTGCGCGGCGTGCGGATCGGCGTGCCGATCTGCGAGGACATCTGGACCTCCGATGTCGTCGAGTGCCTGTCGGAGACCGGCGGCGAGATCCTGCTGGTGCCCAACGGCTCGCCGTTCGAGGCCGGCAAGGAAGATGTCCGCCTCAACCTGATTGCGGCGCGGGTGACGGAAGCCAAGCTCCCGCTGGTCTATCTGAACCAGGTCGGCGGCCAGGACGAGCTGGTGTTCGACGGCGGCTCGCTGGTGTGCAACGCCGACTGCTCCATCGCGTGGGCGCTCCCGTCGTTCGAGGAGAGTCTCGTCGTCACCGAATGGACGCGCCGTCCCGCCGGCTGGGTCTGCACGCCCGGCGAACGGGTGGCCGAAGAGGATCGCTCGGCGCAGGTCTATCGCGCCATGGTGCTGGGCCTGCGCGACTATGCGAACAAGAACCGTTTTCCCGGGGTGGTGCTAGGCCTTTCCGGCGGCATCGACTCCGCGCTCAGCGCCGCCGTCGCAGTCGACGCCCTCGGCCCGTCGCGCGTGCGCTGCGTGATGCTGCCGAGCAAATACACATCGAAAGAAAGTCTCGACGATGCGGCCGAGATCGCGCGGCTGCTGGGCGTGCCCTATGACACGATTGCGATCGAGCCTGCGGTCGAGGCGTTCGGCGCCACGCTGAAGGATGTCTTCACCGGCAAGCGCGCCGACACCACCGAAGAGAACATCCAGTCACGCGCCCGCGGCGTGATCCTGATGGCGATCTCCAACAAGTTCGGCCCCATGGTGCTCACCACCGGCAACAAGAGCGAGATGAGCGTCGGCTATGCCACGCTCTATGGCGACATGTGCGGCGGCTACAACGTGCTGAAGGACGTCTACAAGATGGAGGTCTTCGCGCTGTCGCGCTGGCGCAATGGCCATGTGCCGCGCGGCGGCTTAGGACCCAAGGGTCGCGTCATGCCCGACAACGTCATCACCCGCCCGCCGTCGGCCGAATTGCGCGACAACCAGAAGGATGAGGATTCGCTGCCGCCCTACGAGATCCTCGACGGCATCCTCGAATGCCTGGTCGAGAACGAGATGACGTTCGAAGCCACTTGCGCCCGCGGCTTCCACCCCGCGACGGTGAAGCGCATCGAGCAGCTTCTCTACGTCTCCGAATACAAACGCCGCCAGGCCCCGCCCGGCGTGAAGATTTCGGCGCGCAATTTCGGCAGGGACCGGAGATACCCGATCACCAACGCGTTCAGAGATGCGCGGGATTAGCGGCACACCATGACCATCGTCCGCTTTGCACCATCTCCCACCGGCTATCTTCAGGTCGGCAATGGCCGCGCCGCGCTCATCAATGCGCTGTTCGCGATGAAGACCGGCGGCAAGTTCATGCTGCGCATCGACGACACCGATGCAGAGCGCTCCACAGCCGAATATGAACTTGCCATTCATGACGATATTGCTTGGCTAGGCCTCAAGCCGGACCTCGTCGCTCGCCAGAGCATGCGCATACTGGACTACGGCGCTGCATACGAGCGACTGGAGGCCTGTGGCCGTCTCTATCCTTGCTACGAAACGCCTGACGAACTCGACCGCCGCCGCAAGCGCCAGATGGCGCAGCACAAGCCGCCGATTTACGACCGCGCCGCGCTCGCGCTCACGACGGAAGATCGCGCGCGTCTGGAGCGGGAAGGCCGCAGACCCCATTGGCGCTTCAAGCTTTCTCACACCAAGGTGCGTTGGAACGATCTCATCCGTGGTCCCGTGGAGATTGATACTTCGACGCTGTCCGATCCCGTGCTGATCCGCGAGGATGGCGGTTATCTCTACACGCTGCCCTCCGTGGTCGACGACATCGACTTCGCGATAACGCACATCATCCGCGGCGAGGACCACGTCACCAACACCGCGCCGCAGATCGAGCTGTTCGAAGCGCTGGACGCCGTGCCGCCCGCCTTCGCGCACTATCCGCTCTACGTCACCGCCGAGGGTGAGAAGCTTTCCAAGCGCTCCAATGCACTCGCGCTGCGCACGCTGCGCGACGACGGCATCGAGGCGCTGGCGCTCGCCTCCTATCTGGCCAAGATCGGCACCTCCGATCCGGTCGAGCCGCGCACGTCGCTCGCTGTGCTGGCCGAGGAATTCGATTTCGCCAAGATCGCGCGCGCGCCGGCGCATTTCGACACCGCCGAACTGGAAACCCTGAACGGCAAGCTGCTGCGCCTGTTGCCCTATGACGCCGTCATGGACCGGCTGACGGCGCAGGGCATCACCTGCGGCGAACCATTCTGGGACGCAGTGAAGCCCAATCTGACCAGGCTTGCCGACGTCGCGCAGTGGTGGCAGCTCATCATCAGTCCCGTCGCGCCGCTGCTCGAGAACCCCGAACTCACCGCGCGCGCCGCCGACTTGTTGCCGCCCGAGCCGTGGGACGAGACCACATGGAACGCGCTGACCAAGGCGGTATCGGATGCAACCGGCACCAAGGGCCGCGCCCTGTTCCATCCGCTGCGCCTCGCGCTCACCGGCCGCGGCGATGGACCGGAGCTGAAAAAGCTGCTACCCATCATCGGGCGCGCGAAAGCCTTTGCGCGCCTAAAAGGGGAAACGGCGTGAGGTTCATCCGCCACATTTTCTGTTCGATTTGCGGCTGACGCCGCGACACCCCCTTTTGCCCACCCACATCGCTAGTTGCCCTCACCCGACAGCCGCTTTGCGTCTGTCGACCTCTCCCGTGAACGGGAGAGGTAAGGCGCCGATAACCTCGCCCGCGGAGCGGGAGAGGTCGAAAAACGCGGTAGCGTTTTTCGGGTGAGGGCATCGCCGCAAATCACTGTAAGAAGACGCACCATGACCATCCGCCTCTACAACACGATGACGAAATCCAAGGAGGAGTTCGTCCCGCTCGATCCGATGAATGTGCGGATGTATGTCTGCGGGCCGACGGTCTACGACTACGCCCATATCGGCAATGCGCGGCCGGCGATCGTGTTCGACGTGCTGTT
>DATEZM010000450.1:0-7626 GCA_035255625.1 Rhizomicrobium sp.
GGTCCGAGGCCAACGACACAGCACTGAAGCTGATCCGCTACTACTGGAATCTGAAGGGCAAGCCGCACAAGAAAATCCATCTGTCGCGCGAGTACGGCTACCACGGCGTGACCTTCGCTGCTGCGTCTCTGTCGGGACTCGGACCGATGCATGCGCAATGGGATCTGCCATTGCCGGGATTCGAGAAAGTACCGGCGCCCTATTGGTATGGCGCGAAACAAGCCGGCTACGGCGACGTTGCGCCGGCAGAGTTCGGATTGCTGATCGCCGGCAAGCTCGAAGAGAGAATACTCGAACTCGGGCCGGAGAACATCGCGTCTTTCTCGGCCGAGCCGGTGCAGGGCGCCGGCGGACTGATTTTCCCGCCACCGACCTATTGGCACGAGGTGCAGCGCATCTGCGGCCGCTATGACGTGTTGCTGCATCTCGACGAAGTGATCACCGGTTTCGGCCGCACCGGCGAATGGTTCGGCGCGCAGACCTGGCGCATCGCACCCGACATCATGACGATGGCGAAGGGCTTGTCCTCCGGCTATCAGCCAATCTCGGCGGTATCACTGGGCGTGCGAATGGCAGATGTGATCCTCGAGGCGGACGAGGAACTGGTGCACGGCTTTACCACGTCCGGCCATCCGGTGGCGTGCGCAGTGGCGTTGAAGAATCTCGAAGTGATCGCGCGGATGGGACTGGTGCCGCGCGTGAAGACCAATACCGGTCCCTATCTGCAGCAGCGGCTCGCCGAGACCTTTGCCGATCATCCGCTTGTCGGCGAAGTGCGCGGCCAAGGTCTGCTCGCCGCGGTGGAACTCGTGCGCGATAGAACGGAACGCAAGTTCTTTCCCGATCCCGGTGTCATCGGAACGCTCTGCCGCAATTATTGCCTGGAAGAAGGACTCATCTGCCGCGCGGTGCGCGATACGATGGTGTTGGCGCCGCCGCTGGTGACGCAGGCGAGCGAGATCGACGAGATCGTCGCGAAACTGGGAACCGCAATCGATCGCACGGCAAAGGATTGCGGCAAGCTCTGATCACGGTTGCGTGTGAGAGGCGGCGCCTTCGCACCCGATCGCGCGCCGAAAATCCGCAGAATTTGGTGATTGTCATCAAGGTGAAGATTGTTGCGGATTTGCCGCTGTCATTAAAAATAAGCCAGTTTCATCAGATGGCCAAAAAAAACTTGCAAAGTGTGGCTTCGGTGCATAGCTTCCTCTTTGAAGGATGCACTCCGCCTGGCAAGCACTGCCCCCCCGCTCGCAAGCCGGGCGACATCCTTCAAAGATGCCGGTCATCCCCTCCCGGCATCTGCGCGTAACGGCGCATTAGGCGCCCGGTCGGCCCCCCGACCGGGCGTCATTTATTTTGGGCCGACCCCTATTATTTGGCCACGCGTCGCAGCGTGAGATTGATCCGTCCGCCGCCCGGCACCAGGCACGAGCTGCCCGCGGCGATGCGATCGACACCGTGGAACATCCGGCGCGCAGGACCCCCGAACACCAGCACATCGCCCGAGGCCAGCGCGATACTGCGCGTCGGTCCCTTGCGCGTCGTGCCGCCGAAGCGGAACAGCGCATCGTCGCCCAGCGAGACGGAGACGACCGGCGCGTCGGCCGCCTCGTCGCGGTCCTGGTGCGGCCCCATCTTCGCACTCGCGCGGTAGAGATTGACCAGGCAGCATTGCGGTGGCGCCGGATAGCTGGCCACCGCGTGCCACAGATCGCACAACGCGGAGGGAATCTCCGGCCACTCTTTATCTGTATACGGATGAGTCGGCGCGTAGCGGTAACCCTGCTGGTCCGATACCCAGCCGAGCGGACCGAAATTGGTCTCCTCCACCGAAAACGGCTTGCCCGATTTCGGCATGACCGGCCGGTAGAACGGCGCCGCTTCGACACGCGCCAGTACCGTCTCGATCAGCGTCTGTTGCGCGTCGCGATCGAAATAAGTTCGCCACAGCGCGACGCCGGGGGCGAGCGCGATGGGCTTCACCACTGTCGCCAATGGGCGGGCGAGCGCGTCTCGAAGATCGCCTTGAAGGATCGGCCGTGCCCGCGCGCCACCAGCCAGTCGCGGAAGCGCTCGGGCTCGTAGCCGTTTCGCAGCCAATCGGCCAAAGGCGCACCCTTGGCATCTTCCTCGGCGAAATCGACGAACTGGCGCAGCCAGCGCTGCTCGGTCTTGGGGAGATGAAGATAAGGCCAGCGCGCGAACTGCGTGTGTGCCTGCGCCATCGCGGTCCAGCCATTGCGATGCAGGAGATAGAGCGCCGCTGCCAGGCTGGTCCTGTCCTGACCGCCCGAACATTTGACCAGGAATGGCTTCCGCGCCGCATCGAACGCGTCGATCAGGTCCACGAGCAGCGCGCGCGTCGGAAGATGCCGCGAGTCGAGGGTCGCGTCGATATGGGCGATGCCGCGCTCCTGGCAGACGCGCTTCTCGTTGCGCCACCAGCCATAGCGCGGATTGGGACCGCGCAGATTGATCATCGAAGCGATGCCATGGTGCGCGAGGAACGGTCCGAGACCGCCGGCCCAAGCCTGCGCCGCGCGTGCCGCTTCACCCGGCACGACCCAATGGAAATTGTAGAGTACGTCGCGCGCCGATCGCATGGCGGATGTGTAGGGCGTCGCGCTATCATCCGCAAACCTTGGGGAGAACCGGCGGGATGCGGCTCAGTTCCTTGATCAGGCTTTGGCTGTGGACGACGGCACTCGCGGTGATCGCTTTCCTGATCCTCGTCGCCCAAGACCAGCAATTGAAGATCGCGACCGGCTTTGGCACCGCCGATCTTCAGGCCGCCCAGACTGCGCTGGATCTCAAGCGCGTCTTCGCCGCGTGGATCGCGCGACCGCATGCCGCCGCCGCGGGTTTCCTGCTCGGCTTCGACTATCTCTTCATGCCGCTCTACGCGATGTCGTTCTATTTCTCGGCGATCCTGGCGCGCGAGGCGTTCGCGCCGAAGAAAGGCTTGTTCCGCCGCGCCATCGACTATCTGGGTTTCGTGCCGCTGATCGGCGCGCTCGCGGACGCGGTGGAGAACGCCCTCGAATACGCCATGCTGACGAACGGGGCCACCGACTCCATGGCGCGCGCCGCCGTCGTTGCAACGAGTGTGAAATGGACGTGTGCCTATGTCGGACTGGCGTTGCTCGCGGCGGGCATTGCGGGGGCTATCAAGCTTCGCCGTCCCAAGAAGGAAGCGGCGGCATGAGTGGCCGTTAGACGATCCGCTTGCCCATCCGGATCAACGGTACGCCCACGCCCGACGGTGTGTCGGTCTCGAACGCCTCGATGTCGCCATAGCCGCAGGCGCGATAAAGCGGAACGCCGGCCATCGTCGCGGCAAGCTCGACGCGGGTGAAGCCTTCGCGGCGCGCTGCGCCCTCGCACAATCCGAGCACCAGCCGGCCAACGCCGCGCCGCGCAAAGGCGGGATCGGTGTACATGGCGCGAACGCGGGCCGCGTCCCTGGCGGGATCGAGCAGAGCGGCATCGCGACCTTCGGTGTGGTCGCCGCCAAACAGCGTCGCACGCCGGCTCCATCCGCCGCAGCCGGCGATCGCGCTGCCGCATTCGACGACGAAATAAGTGCCATCGACGATCAGCTGACTGTCGAGGCCCATGACCGAGAACGATGCCGCAACCTGCTTCGGCGACAGAAAGGGCTGGAGCAGCTGGGCGATGGCGCGTTCCATCAGCGGCTTCAGCAGTGCGATATCGCCCGGGTGTGCCAGCCGGTGACTCAATCGATCCGACATGGGTTCGAGCTTACAGGCGGAACGTCAAATTGACCGAGCCGAACTGGTCGGCGGAAGGCTGGGTGTCGAATTCCTTGCTGCGGAAGACGTGAGTGAAGGACAGTCGCGCGCGGTCGATCTGCACCGCCGCGCCGATCTGCAAATCGCCGACCAGGATTTTCTTGGACACGCTCGCGCTGTGCTCGAAGGTGTTGCCGTCGAGGAAAATGTTGCGGCCCACGGCGCGACCGTCGACGCCGGCGAAGATGTAGGCGCTCAACGCGCCGTTCGGCTCGAAGAAGCTGCTGCCGGGCAGGCTCGGCTCCAGCCGTGGCGGTCCGAAATCGTCGGGCAGGTTGATGCCGAAGCGCGCCATCGCGCCTGCGTTCACATAATCATAGGCGTTGCCAATCGCGAACCCGGCGTGCGGCTCCAGATCGAAGAACAGGCCGAGCACCGATTGCGGTGGCACCAGCTTCCAGCTGTGCTCGTCGAACAGATTGACGATCGGCTCGTCGCGCAGCTGGAAGTGCCAGCCCAGCGCCTTGTGGTCGCCGAGGATGCCGTGGACCCAGTTCTGCGCATCCCCGCCCAGCGCCGCGGGACCGACGATGCCGAGCTGCAGCTGCGCCTGGTCGAGATGGGTCTGCGAGTTCGATAGGAGACCGAGCCCGACATAGAGATAACCGGCATAGGGCCGGTCGGTCGGATCGGGCACGATGAGCTGCGTGTCGGCCGGCGTGAAGATGTTCTGTGCGAGCTGGTAGTCGGTGCGCACCTTTCCCGTCGGGTCGAACAGCGGCAGTTCGTGCGCGAAGTCCTCGAGCCAGTGCGGCGTGTCGTCCGGCGCGGCGGTGTAGTCGAGAGCTTCGCCGCTCGTGTAGTGCCGGTCGGTATCGAAGAAGATATCGTTCTCAAACTGGATCGAAAACGTCGCAGCCGGCGCATCCTCGGCCCGGCTCACGACCGGCCAGAACATAGCGGCGGCCAACGCTGCAGATAGAATGGTCAAGCGCATAAGGTGTCCCCTTCGGCAGAAGAACGCGGTTGATCCCCGGCAATATCCCTCGTTTGTGCAGTTTTCGGCTACGGTCCTTGACCCGCCGACCTCCCTAAGTATATTGCGCGGCTCCCGCAAAACCGGCGTTTTGCAGGAATACACACTGATTCAAGGACTTAGGTCATGTTCGCGGTTATCCGCACCGGCGGCAAGCAGTACAAGGTGGCCAAGGACGACGTCCTGACCATCGAGAAGGTCGTCGGCGATGTCGGTTCGACGCTGACCATCGGCGAGGTGCTGATGCTGGGCGGCAAGACGCTGAAGCACGGTGCACCGCTCGTGGCTGGCGCCTCGGTGGCGTGCGAGATCCTCGAACAGGGCAAGGGTCCCAAGGTCGTTGCCTTCAAGAAGAAGCGGCGCAAAAACACGCATCGCAAGCGCGGTCACCGCCAACCCTTCACCAAGGTGAAGGTGACGGCGATCTCCGCCGCATAAGCACGGTTTCGAAGGACTAAGGGCATGGCACACAAGAAAGCAGGCGGTTCCTCGCGCAATGGACGCGACTCGAACCCCAAAATGCTCGGCGTGAAGCTGTTCGGTGGCGAGGTCGTCTCCGGCGGCAACATTATCGTGCGCCAGCGCGGCACCAAGTTCTGGGCAGGCGAGAACGTTGGAATGGGCAAGGACCATTCGCTCTTCGCGCTTTGCGACGGTCAGGTTGCCTTCCGCCAAGGGTTCAAGCGCCGCACCTACGTATCGGTGTCGAACGCGACGAATCCGGCGACGAAGAGCGCGGCAAAATAGGCGGCTGAAGACATAGGCCGCCCGAGAAATCGGCGGCCCAATATCAGGAGGGAGTTGGTCCGCCAGCTCCCTTTTTCGTCCCTCCCAGGAGGGACGTGCTATGTGCATCTTGGAATCCGCCATACTTGAATCGGAGAGACTGTTGTTACGCCGACCCGAGCGGCGCGACATTCCCGCGATCGTGCCGCTGGCGAACGACTACGACGTCGCCAAGAATCTCAGTTCGATGCCGCATCCCTACACCGCACAAGACGGTGAGGCGTTCTTTGCGCGCATGGACGAGAAGCGGGACAATCGGACGGACTTCGTATTCGCGATCACGCGAAAGTCGGACTCCGTCTACATGGGCAATGTCGGCCTTCATCTGAAGGACGAGGGCTGGGAGTTCGGCTATTGGCTCGGCAGGCCGTTCTGGCGGCAAGGCCATGCGACCGAGGCGGCGCGCCGGCTGGTCGAATTCGCCTTCGAGGAGCTGAACACGGATGCAGTCTGGGCCGGCTGGTACCACGACAATCCGCGCTCCGGAAACGTGCTGGCCAAGTTGGGTTGCGTACCAAATGGCTTTGCCAAGCGCTATTGCACGGCGCGCGGCATGGACATCGGTTGCAACCTCGTGACTCTGAGCCGCGAGGCGTTCGTCGGCAGGAGGGCAGCATGAGCTTTCATCCAACCACGCAGCGGCTGATCCTGCGACCGCCGACGATGACCGATATGCCGGCCTTCGTCGCGATCCTGAACGACTTCGATGTCGCGAAGAATCTGCAGAAGGTGCCGCACCCGTTCACCGATACGCTGTTTCGGGAAGCGCTCATCCGGATCGACCGGGAACGGCAGGAAGGCACGGACTTCGCCTTCTCGGTCACGCGCGCGATGGACGGCGCGCTGATCGGCATGTGTGCCATCAACCGCTTGTCGGGCGACGTTTGGGAGTTCGGCTACTGGTACGGCAAGCCCTATTGGGGTCAGGGCTACGCCACGGAGGCCGCGGGTCCGGTGATGCGCTTCGCATTCGAGGACAGAGGAGCAGCGCGGCTCACGGCCGGCTGGTTCGACGACAATCCCGCCTCGGGCGCGGTACTGCACAAGCTCGGATTCAAGATCACCGGCGTGATGCGGGTTTCCTGTGTGGCGCGGGACTGCGAGGTGCTCTCCAACCGCGTGCAGTTGACGTGCGAGCAATTTGCGCGAAAGAAGGCGGCATGAAACGGGACTTATCGCGCCGGAACGGGTCGACGTCATGAAATTCCTCGACGTCGCCAAGGTCTATATCCAGTCCGGCAATGGCGGGAGCGGCTGCGTTGCGTTCCGGCGCGAGAAGTTCATCGAATATGGCGGACCCTGGGGCGGCAATGGCGGCAAGGGCGGCGATGTCTATGTCGAAGCGGTCGACAACCTCAACACACTGATCGACTACCGCTTCCAGCAACATGTCCGCGCCAAGAACGGCTTTCCCGGTCTCGGCAAGGAGATGACGGGCGGGCATGGCGACGACGCGCTGATGAAAGTGCCGCCCGGCACGCAGGTCTATGAGGAAGACGGCGAAACGCTGATCGCCGATCTCGCGACCGTAGGTCAACGCGTGCAGCTGCTGCGCGGCGGCAATGGCGGTTTCGGCAACGCCCATTTCAAGAGCTCGACAAATCAGGCGCCACGCCACGCCAACCCCGGCCAGCCTGGTGAAGAGAAGATCGTCATCCTCAAGCTCAAACTGATCGCCGATGCAGGGCTGATCGGCATGCCGAACGCGGGCAAGTCGACGTTTCTCTCGCGCGTCTCGGCGGCACGGCCGAAGATCGCGGACTATCCTTTCACGACGCTCGAGCCGCAGCTCGGCGTGGTGAGGATCGACTCGACGGATTTCGTGCTCGCCGATCTGCCGGGGTTGATCGAAGGGGCGCATGAGGGTGTGGGACTGGGCGACAAATTCCTCGGCCACGCCGAACGCTGCAATGTCATCCTGCATCTGATCGACGGCACCGAAACCGCCATCGTGAAAACCTACAAGACCATTCGCGGCGAACTCGATGCCTATGGCCACGGTCTCGCCGACAAGCCGGAGGTCCTGGCGTTGAACAAGGCCGATGCCAT
>DATEZM010000451.1:0-4485 GCA_035255625.1 Rhizomicrobium sp.
ATGAAGCGCGCCGTGCAGTCCGCCCAGCGTCTGGGTGCGCTCGGCATCCGCATCAAGTGCGGCGGCCGTCTCGGCGGCGCCGAAATCGCGCGCGTCGAGTGGTATCACGAGGGCCGCGTGCCGCTGCACACGCTGCGCGCCGACATCGATTATGGCATCGCCACCGCGAAGACGACCTATGGCACCTGCGGGGTCAAGGTCTGGATCTTCAAGGGCGAGATCATGGAACACGACCCCATGGCGCAGGATAAGCGTCTGGCAGAGGCCGAGGCCGGCCGCGGCGGCCAGAGCCGTCCGACCCCGGCTCCCGCACCGTAAGAGAAGACCATGCTGCAACCCAAGCGCACCAAGTTCAGAAAGCAGTTCAAGGGCCGCATCCACGGCGCCGCAAAGAAGGGCACCACGCTCAACTTCGGCGCCTATGGTCTGAAGGCACTCGAACCCGAGCGCATCAACGCGCGCGAGATCGAAGCGGCACGCCGCGCCATCACGCGCCAGATGAAGCGCGCGGGACGCGTGTGGATTCGCGTCTTCCCCGACGTGCCGGTGTCGAAGAAGCCGGCCGAAGTCCGCATGGGTTCCGGCAAGGGCGCGCCGGAATACTGGATCGCCAAGATCAAGCCGGGCCGCATTTTGTTCGAGGTCGACGGTGTCGATCTCGCCACCGCGAAAGAAGCCATGCGCCTCGGCGCCGCCAAGCTTTCGATCGCGACCAAATTCATTGCGCGTATGGGTGCCTGACGATGGCCAAGAAAAAGACCACAAAGCCCAAGAAGCAGAAGCTGACGGCGAAGTCGTCGTCCAAGGCCGATGATCTGCGCGGCAAGTCCGCGGATGAGCTCGGCAGCGAGATGACGAAGCTGAAGAAAGAGTCGTTCAACCTGCGCTTCCAGCGCGCCAACGGCTCGCTTCAGAAGACTCACCGCGCGCGGGTGGTTCGCCGGACCATCGCGCGCATCCAAACGGTTTTGACGGAGCAGCGCCGCAAGGCCGGCTGAAGGACAGAGGAATAGACGTATGCCAAAGCGCGTGCTGCAGGGTGTCGTGGTCAGCGACAAGAACACCAAGACGGTGGTGGTGAAGGTGGAACGCCGCTTCACCCATCCCGTAATGAAGAAGACCGTTCGTCGGTCGAAGAAGTACCACGCCCATGACGAGACGGGCGAATACAAGATGGGCGACATCGTGCGTATCCGCGAATGCCGGCCGCTTTCCAAGCTGAAGACCTGGGAAGCGTTCGAGCGCGTAGCCAAGTAAGCGCCCCGGAGCGGAGTTACACCAATGATTCAGATGTCCACCGAACTCGACGTCGCCGACAATTCCGGCGCGCGCCGTGTAATGTGCATCAAGGTGCTCGGCGGCAGCCACCGCCGCTATGCCGATGTGGGCGACATCATCGTCTGCTCGGTCAAGGAAGCGATCCCGCGCGGCCGCGTGAAGAAAGGCGAGGTGCTCAAGGCCGTCGTCGTGCGCACCGCCCATGGCGTGCGCCGTCCCGATGGCAGCCTGATCCGCTTCGACGGCAACGCCGCCGTGCTGATCAACGCCCAGGGCGAGCCGATCGGCACGCGCATTTTCGGACCGGTCACGCGCGAGCTGCGTTCGAAGGGCCAGATGAAGATCATTTCGCTCGCGCCGGAGGTGCTGTGATGGCCGCCAAGATCAGAAAAGGCGACCGTGTGATCGTCACGGCCGGCCGCGACAGGGGCAAGAAGGGCGAAGTCCTGAGGGTCTTCGCGACGGAGAATCGCGCTCTGGTCTCGGGCGTCAACATGATCAAGCGCCACACCAAGCAGAGCCAGCGCGAGCAGGGCGGCATCGTCACCAAGGAATCGCCGGTGCATCTTTCCAATCTCTCGCACGTCGATCCGAAGGACGGTGTGGCGACTCGCATCGGCTGGAAGGAACTGAAGGACGGACGGATGGTGCGTTTCGCCAGAAAGTCCGGTGAGGTCATCGATGTCTGAAGCAGGCAACAAGAATCCCAAGGAAGCCGCACGCGCCGAAGCGAAGGCCGCGAAGGGCGCCAAGAAGGAAGGCGGCAAGCGCGAGATCGACGCCGGCACCAAGGTGGCGGTCGGTGCGCATGCGCGCGATCCGAACTATGTGCCGCGCTTCAAGAAGCGCTACGACGAGGTCATCCGCCCCGAGCTGATGAAGAAGTTCGGCTACAAGAACGTGCTGCAGGTTCCGCGCGTCAACAAGGTGGTGCTGAATATCGGCGCCGGCGAGGGCAGTCAGGACACCAAGAAGATCCAGGCCGCGCTCAACGATCTGACCGCGATCGCCGGTCAGAAGGCCGTCATCACCCGCGCCAAGAAGGCGATCTCGACCTTCAAGATCACCGCCGGCCGCCCGGTCGGCGTCAAGGTCACGTTGCGGCGCGAGCAGATGTACGAATTCCTCGATCGTCTGATCACCACGGCGCTGCCGCGCGTGCGCGACTTCCGCGGCGTCAAGACGAACAGCTTCGACGGCAAGGGCAACTACGCCATGGGCCTGAAGGAGCACATCGTGTTCGTAGAGATCGACTACGACAAGACCGAGACGGTGTGGGGCATGGACATCATCGTCAACACCTCTGCGAAGACCGACGGCGAAGCGCGCGCGCTTCTCGAAGGCTTCCAGTTCCCGTTCATGAAATAAGGACAGCCGCAATGGCGAAAACGAGCCAGATCAACCGGAACAAAAAGCGTGAGAAGCTGGTGGCGCAATACGCCGCCAGGCGTGCGGCGCTGAAGGCGACAGCCGAGAACATGAAAGTCCCGGCGGAGGAGCGCTTCGCAGCGCGGCTCAAGCTGGCCAAGCTGCCGCGCAATTCGTCGAAGGTGCGCATTCATCACCGCTGCGACCTGTCGGGGCGGCCGAAGGGCTATTACCGCAAGGTGAAACTGTCGCGTATCGCGCTGCGCGACCTAGCGAATTTCGGCCAGATCCCTGGCATGACCAAGGCGAGCTGGTAAGGAGAACAATCGACATGGCGATGACGGATCCCGTCGGCGATCTTCTGGCCCGCATCAGGAACGGCCAGCTCCGCGGCTTGCACAAGATCAAGTCCCCGAACTCGCACCTGCGTGCGCGGCTTCTGGATGTGCTCAAGGACGAAGGCTACATCCGTGGCTACACCGAGGTGGAGCTGCAGTCGGGCAAGCGCGAGATCGAGATCGAACTCAAATATCATGAAGGCCAGCCCGTGATCCGCGAACTGAAGCGCGTGTCGACGCCTGGCCGTCGCGTCTACACCTCGGTGAAGGATTTAAAGCCGCATCGCCAGGGTCTCGGCGTGTCGATCGTCTCAACGCCCAAGGGCGTGATGACCGACAGCCATGCCCGTGAGGCCAATGTCGGCGGCGAAGTCCTCTGCCAGGTGTTCTAAGGAGCAAGCAATGTCCCGTATCGGCAAGAAGCCGGTTCCTCTGCCAAAGGGCGTCACCGCCTCGGTCAGTGGACAGACCGTTTCGGTGAAGGGGCCCAAGGGCGAGCTCAAGGTCACGCTCGTGCCCGAAGTGCAGGCACGCGTGGAGGCCGACAGCATCGCCGTGACGCCGCACAAGCAAATGGAGCGCGCCGCCGCCATGTGGGGCATGAGCCGCACGCTGGTGAATAACCTCGTGGTCGGCGTGACCCAGGGCTTTACGACCAAGCTGGAAATCCAGGGCGTCGGCTATCGCGCGGCGGTCCAGGGCAAGAACCTGAACCTCCAGCTCGGTTTCAGCCACGACGTGGCCTATCCGATTCCCGCCGGCATCACGATCACCGCGGAGAAGCCGACCATGCTGACCGTCGCCGGCATGGACAAGCAGCTCGTCGGCCAGGTCGCCGCCGAAATTCGCGCCTATCGCAAGCCGGAGCCCTATAAGGGCAAGGGTGTGCGGTACGAGGGCGAGTATGTCCGCCGCAAGGAAGGCAAGAAGAAATGACGAAGAACCTCTTCGATCGCCGCAAGAAGCGCACGCGCTTCCGCGTCGTCACCAACGCCGGCGGGCGGCCGCGCCTGTCGGTGTTCCGCTCCGGCCGTCACATCTATGCCCAGGTCATCGACGACTGGGAGAAGACGACAGTTGCTGCCGCCTCGACCAACGAGAAGGAAGGCAAGGCGCCCAAGACCTGGAATGTCGAGGCCGCGTCGACCGTCGGAAAGAAGATCGCCGAACGGGCGATTGCCAAGGGCGTCAAGCAGGTCGTGTTCGACCGCGGCGGCTACATCTATCACGGGCGCATCAAGGCGCTCGCCGAGGCCGCCCGCGAAGGCGGCTTGGAATTCTGAAGGACCTGAACCATGGCACATGAAGAGCGCAGTGAAGGCGGCGGACGCGAGCGTCGCGGCCGGCGTGAGCGCCGGGACGACCGTGAGGAGCGCGACAACGAGTTCGTCGACAAGCTCGTCCACATCAACCGCGTCGCGAAGGTCGTGAAGGGTGGCCGCCGCTTCGGCTTCGCCGCCCTCGTGGTGGTCGGCGACCAGCGCGGCCGCGTCGGCTACGG
>DATEZM010000452.1:0-3081 GCA_035255625.1 Rhizomicrobium sp.
GCCCTATACGGCACCTCCGCGAAAGCGGGCGCGTAGCTCAGCGGGAGAGCACTCCCTTCACACGGGAGGGGTCACAGGTTCAATCCCTGTCGCGCCCACCATTTGCCCGCAGGAATGTTGGCTTTCTCGCGCTAAAAAAACGCTCGATGAATCCGTCGAACGGCTCAAGCGCTGTCCCGATCCCATGCCGGTTGACTCGGAAATCGAAATCCGGCCGGAATACGAGGCCGCCGATTTCGCCTGACATCACGCGCCAACCCCCAACGTGAACGGAAAAAACGAACATGAGCACGGACAACACATTTCTCGCGGTTTTCACGGGCAGCGGCGACAGTCCGCGCATGAAAGCCTGGAATGCCCTTACCGAATCCGAACGGGGTGCGAGGCAGCAAGAAGGCATGGCCGCGTGGCAGGCGTGGATGGCGAAGCATCATGCTTCGGTCGTCGCAGGCGGTGGGCCGCTCGGCAAGACCAAGGCCGTCAACCCGCGCGGCATCGCGGACACGAGCAATGCGCTGAGCGCCTTCGTCATGGTCCGCGCGGCGTCCCACGAAGCAGCCGCGAAGATGTTCGAAAACCACCCACACTTCGCGATCTTCCCAGGGGAAGGCGTGGAGGTGATGCCGATCGTGCCGATCCCGGGCAGCTGAAGCCCGCGCGCCTGTATCGACAAGGAGATTCGAAATGCCTGGCACCGTTCGTCTGCACCGCGTCCTGACCACCAGGCCGGAGAAGGTCTACCGCGCCTTCCTCGAAGCCGATGCGCTGGCGAAATGGCTGCCGCCCAACGGCTTCACCTGCACCGTGCATCACTTAGAGCCCAAGGTTGGCGGCACCCATCGAATCTCCTTCCGAAATTTCACCACCGGCGCCAGTCATTCGTTCGGCGGCACGTATCTTGAACTCGTCCCGAATGAGAAGCTGCGCTACGCGGACAAATTCGACGATCCCAACATGCCGGGCGAGATGCAGGTCACCGTGACATTGAAGGCGGTGATGGTCGGCACTGAACTCCAGGTCGTGCAGGAGGGCATCCCAGATGCCATCCCGGTCGAGGCCTGCTATCTCGGCTGGCAGGAGTCGTTGCGGAGTCTGGCGCGACTCGTCGAACCGGAAATCAATCAATAGCCGTCAGAACTCTCCGCGCAGCATCTTGATGATGCCGGAGAAATCCATGCCGGCGTGGCCTTTCGCGGCCAGCAAGGCATAGAGCTGCGTCGCCTCGGCGCCGAGCGGCGTCACCGCACCCGCGCCCTGCGCTGCCGCCTGGCTCAGCTTCAGGTCCTTCAGCATCAACGCCGTGGCGAAGCCGCCGGCGTAGTCGCGGTTGGACGGCGCGGTGGCCACCGGGCCGGGCACCGGGCAATAGGTCGTGAGCGACCAGCACTGCCCCGACGCCGCCGACATGATGTCGAACAGCTTGCCGTGCTCGAGCCCGAGTTTTTCTCCCAAGGCGAACGCCTCGCATGTGCCGATCATCGAGATCGCGAGCAGCATGTTGTTGCAGATCTTGGCCGCCTGCCCTGCCCCGGGACCGCCGGCATGGACGATGCGCTTGCCCATCTTCTCGAGCACCGGCTTGGCGCGCGCGAACGCCTTGTCGCTGCCGCCGCACATGAAGGCGAGCGTGCCTGCCTCGGCGCCACCGACTCCGCCGGAGACCGGTGCATCGAGGAAATCGAAGCCGGCCTTCTCCGCCGCCACGTGCACCGCCCGCGCCGAGTCGATGTCGATGGTCGAGCAGTCGATCAGCAGCGCATCTTTGCGCGCGGCCGTGAGGA
Source organism: Rhizomicrobium sp. (assembly GCA_035255625.1). Classification (GTDB taxonomy): domain Bacteria; phylum Pseudomonadota; class Alphaproteobacteria; order Micropepsales; family Micropepsaceae; genus Rhizomicrobium. Next base: position 1,782 of record DATEZM010000452.1, read on the forward strand.
TGCTTGCGCTTTCCAGATAGACCGAACGCACATGCGCACCGGCCGGCAGCATGGTGATGACGACATCGGCTTCTTTCACCGCATCGAGCGCGGTCGCTGCCGCGGTCGCGCCGGCATCGGTCACTGGCTTCAGCGCGGCCGGACTGAGATCGAAGGCGCGGACCTTGTCCTGCGCCTTCAGCAGATTGCGCGCCATCGGCCCGCCCATATTGCCGACGCCGATGAATGCAATGGTGGTCATAGCGGCAACTCCTTGTCTCCCAGCGGCGCAAAGTACGCGTCGATGTCCTTGTCCGTGACCTCTGCCAGCGTCGCGGGCTGCCATTTCGGCGCGCCGTCCTTGTCGATGATGGTGGCGCGCACGCCTTCGTAGAAATCGTGACCTGCGATCACCCGGTTCACCAGGCGGAATTCCATCCGCATGCAGCCATCGAAATCGAGCCGGGCGCCCTCGTGGATCTGGCGGAAGGCGAGCTTGGCCGCGGTTGGCGATTTGGTTCGGATCGTCCCGGCTGTGTCGTCCGCCCAGTCGGTGTGATCGGCGTCGAGGGCCGCCATGATCGCTTCGACCGATTCCTGGCTAAAGATCGAGTCGATCTTCGCGCGATGGACGGAGAGATAGGTGTCGGGTATGGCGTCAGCGACATCACCTAATGCCATGTCGACCCCGCGGCCCTCGCAGAGCCGTTCGAGCAAGGTGCCGCGGCGCGCGGCGGGCACGAAGTGCGTCGCCACGCCGGCGTAAAGCGCGTCCGCCGTCTTCAGGCGCGCGCCTGTGAGACCGAGATACAAGCCGATGGCGCCGGGCAGACGCGGCAAAAAGAAACTGCCGCCGACGTCCGGGAACAGGCCGATACCGGTCTCTGGCATCGCGAAGACCATCGTCTCGTCGGCGATGCGGTGACTGCCATGCACGCTCACGCCGACGCCGCCGCCCATGACGAAGCCGTGCAGCATCGCGACATACGGCTTGGGGAAATGTTTGATGAAGGCGTTCAGGAGGTACTCGCCGCGATAGAACTCGATCGCGTAGGGCGTCCCCGCCTTGCCCGAGTCGTACAGCGTGCGGATATCGCCGCCGGCGCAGAAGGCGCGCTCGCCCGCGCCCTGGATGACGACGGTCTTCACTGCATCGTCGACCGCCCATTCCTTCAGCTGTGCATGCAGCGCGACAACCATGCCATGGGTCAGCGCGTTCAGGGCCTTGGGCCGGTTGAGCGTGATCAGCCCGACCGCGCCGCGCTGCTCGAACTGGATTTCGGTCTCATCACTCATTTCATCGTTGGAATATTGAAGTCCG
>DATEZM010000453.1:0-7774 GCA_035255625.1 Rhizomicrobium sp.
CCCGATCGCTTCCCGGGTGCAGCCCGACGTATCGTCCTTGGGATAGAAATAAAGGACGTAGGGCTTGCCCTTCAGCGAGGTGGTCGATACTTCGCCGCCGCCGTCCGTCGCAAGACGAAACTTCGGAGCCTTGTCGCCGGGTTTGAGTTCCATGGGGTCTGAGCAACCTGGATGAATCGTTTACCCGGCCCTTAACTCTGGGCCATAAGCTGATAGCTGAATTGCGGATGAGGGCCAAGCTTCGGCTCTTTTTATCCGCAAGTTTCGGGGGTTAGAGGAAGGTCCGTTGGCCCAAGACCGCCCCGTTGGTATCGAAAGCGGCGCCAAGGCCGTGCGAGCGAGCTTGGCCGAGGCGTGGAATGCCTCGTTTGTCGGGCGCTACGTCAAGTCGCACCACATCAGCCGGACCGCACTCGTTGTCGCCGCGCTGGGTGTTGCCGTTCTGTTCTTTGCAGTTGGTGCGGCGCTCCGGCTTCTGGTCGGCCCGATCTCGCTTGGCCCGCTTTCGGGCCAGATCTCGGAGGCGCTCGCCCAGGCGCTCCCGGGCATCACCGTCAAATACGACCAGGCTGCTGTCGAATGGTCGCGCGACCAGGGCCGTGTGAATCTCGTTGTCCTTGGCGCACGCGTATTCGACTCGCAGGGCCGGATCATCGCCCAGGCGCCGCAGGCCGATATCGATCTGGCGGCCAAACCGTTCCTGCGCGGTGACGTCGTCGTCACCCGCATTACCCTGGTCGGCGTCCAGCTCACCATGGTCCGCAATGTCGACGGCACGCTGCGCCTCGGCGTCGAGCACGACGAGAGCCAGAAGGACATCATCAGCCGCATCACTGATGCGATCAGCAGGAACAGCTCGAGCGCGTCGTCGCTCGAAGCTTTCGCCGTGCGCGATGCGCGCGTCGCCTTCCTCGACGAGAGCACCGGCCTCTTTCTCGTCGCGCCCAAAGCCGATGTTCGCATCGCCAATTCGGGGCCGGATCTCGTCGCGTCGTTGGAAGCCGATGTCGAGGTTTCGGGCCGCGCAGCCCATATCGCCGGCGAGATGCGACTGCCGCCGGCAGCAGGACCGGTACGCGGTCATATCGAAGTGCATCACCTCGATGTCGCAGCGCTCGGCCGCAATGCAAAAATGTTCCGATTTCTGTCCAGTGTCGCGATGAACGTGAATTTTTCTTCGGACTTCGCCATCGAGAGCACGCATCTGCTGAACGCGGGTTTCTCGCTCGATGGCTCCGGCACGGCCGCGCTGGTCGGTGTGCGCACGCCGGTGAAGGTTTCGTCGCTTCATCTTGCCGGCCGTTATGAACGCGCAACCGCGCGGATCACTCTTGTCGACGCCTCGCTCGATTCCGATCGCTTGCGCGCCCATGTCGTGGGCGGGATAAACTTCGTTTCCGATGCATCCGGCGCGATCACACGCTTGGCCATCGATCTCACCGCCGACAGGACAGCGCTCGCCATGCCCGGCACATTCGCGCAGCCGGTGCTCGTGCCCCTGGCCGAGTTCAAGGGCAGCTATGTGCCGTCGACGCATGACATTCTGATCGACCAGCTGCGCACGACCGGCGGCGCGTTGGTTCTCTCGGCGGCCGGCAAAATCACGCTGGTCGACAAGTACTCCCCCGTCATGGACCTGACGGGCCGCGTAGAGCCGCTCGCGGTGCATGACATGCTGCGCTACTGGCCACTCGACATCGGTCAGGGCGCACGGGATTGGATCCAAAACAACATCTCCGCCGGTGCCATCGGCCCGGTCATGTTCGAAACCCATCTGCCGGCCGGAGCGCTCGATCAGCCATCGGTCCCCGACGGCGCGTTGTCGATGACTTTTCCGATCAGCAACGCCGAGCTCAACTATGTGAGCGGTCTCACGCATATGACCGGTGTCTACGCAAACGCCAAGCTGACCGGCAACAGCTTCTCCGCCGATGTCACGCATGGTCGCATCGGTCCACTCGTCGTGACGGAGGGGCACGCCGTCATCCCCAATCTGAGCGATTCCAGTGTGCCCAGCCTCATCGCCGCCCATGTCGACGGCTCGATGACGGACATCTTGAAGCTGACCGATCTCAAGCCGCTAAATTACGCCACCCGCTTCGGCATTGACCCCGAGGCGACCGCCGGCCGCGCCGCGATCGATCTCTCCTTCCGCATCCCGATGCGAAAGAACCTGACCGTCGATGACATCGTCGCTTCGGTGAAGGCCGTCTCGACCGGCTTCGGTATTTCGCTGGGAAGAAGCACGCGTATCGCCGATGGCTTGCTGACCTTCGACATCGACAACACGCACCTGCACGCCTACGGCAACGCTGATCTTGCGACCTCTCGTCTCGCTATCGACTGGGCGGAGGATTTCAGAGGGGCCGGCGCAACGACCAAGATCGGCATCCAGGGCGCGCTTGACCAAGCGGGCCGCGAAGCGCTCGGCTTCCACGGCAGCGATTATCTCAAAGGGCCGGTCGGTGTCGTCGGAGCGCTCACCGGTCGCCATGGCCAGTTGGCAGCGGGTGATCTGACGCTTGACCTTACGCCGGCAGCCCTGTCCGTCGATCTCGTCGGTATCAGCAAACCGGCCGGCTTCCCGGCCTCTGCGCATGCACTGCTGGCTTTCGGGCCGCATAGCACGCTGCGCAATGCAAATGTCTCGACCGCCGGTCCAGGGCTGCAGGCGCAGATGGCACTTGCCTTCGACGCGAACGGCAGATTGACATCGCTGAACGCGCCTTCGGTGCGCGCCGGTGCGGCAAACGACTTTGGTCTGACCTTTACGCGCAGCCCAGCGGGTGTCGACATCTCGGTGCATGGCCGCTCGCTCGACGGCAGCCAGATTGCGCGGCGCGGCAGCAGCACGGGCGAAGGCAGGGAAACCGGCGGCGATACCGATGACACGTTCGACGGACCTTTCCGGATTTCGGCCAAGCTCGATCGTTTGGCGCTGCGCAGCGGCATCTCGGTCGCGCCCTTCGCGCTCGACGTCACCGGTACAGGGGATCGCCCCGCGACCATGATGCTGTCAGGCCGCATCGGAAAGACCGGCACACTGTCGGGCAGCATCGCGGCACACGGCAACGACCGCCGCGTAACGCTGCAAACCAACGATTTCGGGACGCTGGCGCACGGCTTGTTCGGCTTTGCCAGCATCAAGGGCGGCAAGCTCGACTTGCAAACGACGCTGCACGGCCCAGCCGCCGCCCCGCCGGCCACCATCGTCGACCCGGCGAACGACTTTGAGGGCACGGTTCGGCTCAGTGATTTTCGTTTGCTCAACCAGCCGTTCGTTGCGCGGTTGTTCAGCGCCGGCTCGTTGATCGGCTTCGGCAATCTCCTGGCGGGCGGGGGCATTGCCGTCGACGAGCTGAAGATACCGTTTACCTCCAAAAACGGCGTGCTCGGCATCGAGAACGCCCGCGCCAGCGGCCCCGCCATCGGCGTCAGTGCGGAGGGCTATATCGACCGGCCCAAGAATGACATCGCGCTGAAGGGAACGCTGGTGCCGCTTTTCGGCCTCAACAGTGCGCTCGGCTACATCCCGCTGCTTGGCCAACTCCTCGTCTCCAAGCCGGGCGAAGGCATCATCGGCATGGTCTACAGCGTCGAAGGCAACGCCGACGAACCACGCGTCAACATCAACCCGCTTTCGATGGCGACGCCGGGTTTCCTGCGCCGGATTTTTGAAGGGCAGATGCCGAACGTCGCCAACGCGCCGACCAATACCGAGCCGCCGACCGCGAACAAGGCGCCGATGCCGCCGGTCCAGACCGCGCCGCTGCCCGCGGCCGGCGTGCCTCCGAAGTCCTGAGCCCCGCTTAGAGCGGCTTCACCAGCACGTGCTTTTTCCTGCCGCTCGAAAGCTTGAGGACGCCATCGGATGTCAGCGCTGACAGACCGACGACGAATCTCGGATCGCTCACCGTCACGTCGTTAAGCTTCAGCCCGTTGTTTGCGATCAGCTTGCGCGCCTCGGAGTTCGAGGCGGCGAGACCTGCCGCCACGGCGAGATTGAGGATGCCTTCCGGCAACTTCGCCGCGACCGTCGGCAACCCTTCCGCCAGGGTGCCCTCCTCGAACGTGCGACGCGCTGTCTCCGCTGCCTCATCCGCCGCGGCCCGGCCGTGCAGCACCGCCGTGGCCTCGGTCGCGAGGATCTTCTTCGCGTCGTTCAGCTCCGCGCCCTTCAGCGCTTCAAGGCGTGCGATTTCGCCGAGCGGCAGATCGGTGAAGAGGCGCAGGAAACGGCCGACATCGCCGTCCTCGGTGTTGCGCCAGAACTGCCAGTAGTCATAGACGCTCAGCATCTCCTTGTTCAGCCATACGGCACCCGCCACACTCTTGCCCATCTTGGCGCCGGACGATGTCGTGATGAGCGGCGTGGTGAGGCCGAAGAGCTGCACGTTCTCCATGCGGCGGCCGAGTTCGATGCCCGAGACCACATTGCCCCACTGGTCCGAACCGCTCGATTGCAGCCGGCAACCGAAACGTTTGTAGAGCTCCACGAAGTCGTAGGCCTGCATGATCGAATAATTGAACTCGAGGAAGCTCATCGGCTGCTCGCGGGCGAGCCGGAGTTTCACGCTTTCCATCGTCAGCATGCGATTGATCGAGAAATGCTTACCCACTTCCCGCAGGAAGCGAATGTATTCGAGCTTGTCGAGCCAGTCGGCATTGTCGACCATGACCGCGTCGGTCGGCCCGTCGCCGAATTTGAGCAAGTGCCGCACGCCGGCGACCATGCTCTGCTTGTTCTCCTCGATCTGGTCGGGCGTCAGGATCAGCCGCGTCTCGTCCCTGCCGGAGGGATCGCCCGCCTTGGTCGTGCCGCCGCCCATCAAAAGGATCGGGCGATGGCCCGCCTGCTGCAGACGGCGCAGGGTCATGAGCTGCACCAGATTGCCGATATGCATCGATTTGGCGGTGCAATCGAAACCGATATAGGCGGTCACCCGCTCCTTGAGGAAAAGCACATCGAGATCGTCGGCTGCCGAGCAGTCGTAGTAGACGCCGCGCTCCACGAACGTGCGAAGGAAGTCTGAGCGAAATTGCGGCGCGGGCGGCATGGGACGGACTCGGTGCGGTAGGGAATATTTCGAAAGCAGGGTGCGGTGTTTAGCACAATTCGCCGAAGTTTCAGAAATCGCGGCTCCAAAGCGGGCCGTCTGGGCAAGGGTCCGTCGCAGGTTCCTGCGCCTTACACCAGCGTAAGCTACACGAAGACTAAAATGCTCCGGCGCGTCGTTACGCTTTGAATAGCGGTCGGCGGTATTGTCGGTATGCGTATTTCTGAAGGAGGTTTGTAGGATGGAGGAACGACCGGCTCGTCTCATGACCGAATATGAAAGCGCGCTCAGTGGCATCGTCCGCGTTCTGCTTGATGTCATGGTCGACATGGGCGCGCCTCGTTCGCAGTTGGCGCGAGAGTTGAAGACACTCAAGGATAGCGAACATCTGGCAGGCCATCACACTGCCGCTGCAACCATCGACATCACAATGCGCAGCGCGGGGCTGCACTAGCCCCGCTATTTGCTATCCTTCGCCTTATCGATTGAGTCCGCCGTGGCGTAGTCGGCGTCCGCGCCTGCCGTATCTCCGAGTTTCCGCTTGGCGCCGCCGCGAACCCTGTAGGAATCGGAATACTGGGGATTGAGGCGGATGGCGGTGTCCTCGTCCGCGATGGCGTGACGGTAGTCGCCCATCAGCTTGTAGGTACGGCCGCGGTTGTAATAGTCGGACGGATGATCGGGCCGTGCCGCCATCGCGCGATTGCAGTCGTCGATCGCGTTCTGATATTGCTCCGTATCGGTATAGACCACACTGCGATTGCCATATGCGTCGGCATAGTCGGGTCGAAGCGCGATCGCCTGTGTGTAGTCGGCCAACGCCAGATCGAGCTTCTTCATGTCTTGATACGTGTAGCCGCGATTGTAATAGGCAACCGCCGTGTCGTGGGTCGACTCCTGCCCGGACTGGATCCGTGCGGTGCAGCCGGCAACTTGCTGGTCGAGCGAGAAACCGTCGGCGACGCTTCCATTGCATGCCGCCCATTCGTCGTTCGCGCCGGCCATTGCCGGATGCGTTCCCAGGACGGCGCAGAGCGCTGCGGCGATTGCGAATGTCCATAGCTTCATGAAAGCCCCCCATGGCCAACCCGGCGGCATTCTAGCCCAGTGCGGTCGCCGCCGTCAGCGGCCCTCGCGTGGCTTGCTCATCATTTCCTTGACGTAGCCCTCGACTGCCTCGACCACGTCGACTTCCTTCTTGTCGAAGAAATGGTTGGCGCCGTCGATCTTCTCGTAAGTGATCTTGATGCCCTTCTGCGCCGTCAGCCGGTCGACCAGTTTCTGCACGTCCGGCTCGGGCACGACCTGATCGCGGGTACCGTGAACGATTAGACCGGAAGCCGGGCAGGGCGCTAAAAAGGCGAAGTCGTACATGCTGGCCGGCGGCGCAATAGACACGAAGCCGGTGATTTCCGGCCGGCGCATCAGAAGCTGCATGCCGATCCAAGCACCGAACGAAATCCCGCAGACCCAGACGTTCGTGGGGTTGGGATAGAGCGTGTTCATCCAGTCGAGCACGGCTGCCGCGTCGGACAACTCACCCGCGCCGGAATCGAATGTTCCCTGGCTGCGCCCCACACCGCGGAAATTGAACCGGACGGAGGTGCAACCAAGCTGGTGGAACATGTGAAACAGGTCGTAGACCAGCGGGTTGTTCATTGTTCCCCCAAACTGGGGGTGGGAATGAAGTACAAGCGCCATCGGCGCGCCCGGCGCCTTCTGGCGCTGATAGCGGGCTTCAATACGGCCGGCTGGGCCGGGCAAGATGATGTCGGGCATGGCTCAGGCTCTTCCGAAGGGCGATTTGACACTATTTTGGTGGGTTTTAACCGAGCCGGATGGCCAGGAAAACTTAAGTGAATTCAAGGAATTGTAGCTATGCGGAAGGTGCATCACGCCAATACTTGACCATCTTAGTCGGGAAAACTATATCCGGCAGGAAGATTCCCGGCGCGGACGGGGCCTGTTTCTACACCGGTGTGGCCCCCGAAAAGCAAGGCAAAACGCGCATCGTAAAGGAGGCCCGCTATGCGGCTCAGCACCAAAGGACGTTACGCCGTGATGGCGATGGCCGATCTGGCCCAGCACGAGGCGGCAAACAAGCCCGTTTCGCTAGCCGACATCGCGCATCGGCAGGAGATTTCGCTCTCCTATCTGGAACAATTGTTCGCCAAGTTGCGCCGCGGCGGCCTTGTCCGCAGCGTGCGCGGTCCGGGCGGCGGCTACCGCCTGTCGCGTCCGGCCAGCGAGCTTCGCATCGCCGACGTCATCGTCGCGGTAGACGAACCGATCGCGGCGACCCGCTGCAAGCCGGGCAGCGCCAAGGGCTGTACCACCCAGGGCGCGCGCTGTGTGACGCACGACCTCTGGGAAGAACTCGGCCGCCAGATTCATGTGTTCCTGTCCTCGGTATCGCTCGCTGATGTGGTGGAGAAACGCGTGCTCGGCCGCGCCCAGCCTTGTGCCACTGCGGCGAACAACAGCGAATCCGCCCAAGCGGCCTGATCGGGCACCATGCTGTATTGGGATCACAATGCGACTGCGCCGCTGCGGCCTGAGGCGGGGGCGGCCATGCTCAAGGCACTCGAGCTCGGCGGCAACGCCTCGTCCGTGCATGCTGCGGGGCGGGCCGCGCGGGCGCTCGTCGAAGAGGCGCGCGAGCACGTCGCTGCCTTTGCCGGCGCCAGGCCGGGCGAAATTGTGTTCACCAGCGGCGG
>DATEZM010000454.1:0-2085 GCA_035255625.1 Rhizomicrobium sp.
ACGGCGTGCCCTCCCACGTCACCCTGCTGGACGCCGCCGGTTTGGAGGTGGAGGCATGGGGCGTAGACGGCGACGGTAGACGAGTTGGCCGGTCGCGCCCGGCCGATTTTAGCGGCACGCGCTGATCGACGTCTTGTGGTCGGTGCGAAGTAATGTTGCCAAAAACATGCCGTGAGGAGTGCATGGGGATGCCTGACTCAGAGGAGTTACGGAAGCGGGCAGCATGGTATCGCGAAATTGCAGAACGTACCGGGAATCCAACGATCTGGGAGATGCGGTTGCATACCGCCGAACAGCTGGAAGCCGAGGCCGACCGTCTCGAATATCTAAACTCGCTTTCGTCCGCTGCGACGGCGGCGCGGGAGTAGCACGAGGCGGGCTGCTCCTGCCGGAAAAGCCACGCGGATACTCCTTTCGCCACAAGATCCTATGGGGACCGGCTTTTGGCCGGGTTTGATACGCTGAGCCGTCAAATCACGCATCGAGGAGGAAAGCGATGCTCCCCAGTATCGACCATGCATTGAACGAGCAAACCGCAACAGTCGCTCTGACGCTCTGTGCGTCGCTGGAACTGAGTCGATCAACGTGGCTCGTCACCTGCCTGTTGCCCGAGAGGGATAGAATGTCGAAGTACTCGACACCAGGCGGTGATGGTGGCGCGTTGCTCGGTCTGCTGGAGCGCATGCGGACCAGGGCTCAGCAACTGACGGGGCGTCCGGTAAAGATTGTGGTGATCCAAGAAGCTGGCCTGGACGGCTTTTGGGTCCACCGGCTGCTCGAGGCAAACGGCATTGAAAGTCATGTCGTCGATCCCGCGTCCATCGCCGTGCCGCGGCGCCGGCGGCGAGCCAAAACCGATGCGATCGACGGTGAGACACTTTTAAGAACGCTGGCGGCGTGGCGGCGTGGAGAACCACGGGTCTGCGCGATGGTCGTGCCGCCCACGCCGGAAGAGGAAGATCGCCGGCGCATATGCCGCGAGCGCGCGATCCTATTGCGGGAGCGGATCCGCCACACGAACCGCATCAAAGGCTTGCTCGCCGGACAGGGCATTACGGGGTTCAATCCCTTGCACAAGGACCGCCGGCAGCTACTCGACGCCGCTCGCACCGGGGACGGTCGACCGCTTCCGAACCAACTCAGAGCGGAAATCCTGCGCGAGATCGAGCTGATCGATTTACTTGTGCGCCAGATCGCCGATGTTGAGGCCGAGCGTGAGCTTCTCGTCGGGCTCAAGGCATCAAAGACTCCGTCTCCGATTATGCTGCTCCAGCAACTCAAAGGCATCGGTCCGGAGATTGCCTCAGTTCTGTACCTCGAGGGTCTCTTCCGAAGCTTTGGCAACCGCCGCCAATTGGCCGCCTACGCTGGGCTCGCGCCAACACCGTGGCGCAGCGGTACGGTTGACCGGGAGCAGGGCATCTCCAAGGCCGGCAATCCGCAGCTGCGCAGCACCATGATCGAACTCGCTTGGCTGTGGCAGCGACATCAGCCGGCGAGCACCTTGAGCCGCTGGTTCCACGCCCGGGTCGGCAAAGAGCGCGGCCGGATCCGCCGGATCGCGATCGTTGCCCTTGCTCGCAAGCTGCTGATTGCAGTCTGGCGCTATCTAACCGAAGGCGAGATTCCGGAGGGCGCCGTATTGAAGGCCGCATAGCGCGAGTGCAATCCGAAAAGTCATCATCGCATCGACGAGGCTAGCACCTCGTCGGATCTTGGTGGATGGGCCGCGGAAGCCCCTGGCTGCAAGATGCCGCCTTCAAGATTGGTCCCATCCTCCGAGCCGTGGCCTCGAGTATGAGGGATTTTGGTGCCAGCTGCTTCGAGCGGCGACCGGATGTGAGGTTCTGCGGCACGTCGCTGCAGCTGACAAATAGGCTCAAACCGAGATTCCGAGGAAGCACGACAGATGACGAGCAAGCAAACCATTGACCGGTCGCGCCCCATGTGAGGGCTTTCAGGCTTTTCTCAATGAACCCGCCGCGCTTCAGCAAGTGCTTAGTCGGTTGACGTTCATATCGTGAGAACTCGGCCCCACAATTGAATTCAGGAACTGAGAAACATGGTGGGGCGCTCGCGCAGGCG
>DATEZM010000455.1:0-3513 GCA_035255625.1 Rhizomicrobium sp.
CCGATCTTTTGCTCGTGACCAAGTCGGACGGCGATCTTCTGGCCGCTGCAACCCGGGCCGCCTCTGACTATCAATTGGCGCTTCATCTCATGCGGCCCCGCCACCACGGCCTGCATCCCAAGGTCCTCAAAGTGTCGTCGGTCATTGACACGGGCATTATCGAGGCCTGGGACGAGATGGTTGCTTACCATGGCGCGCTGGCGGCAGGCGGCGCGCTGGTCCGGTTGAGGGAGGCGCAGGCGCGACTGTGGTTCTGGAGCGAGGTCCAGACCCTGATCAGCGAGGCTATCCTGGAGGATGCCGCCCTGTCCGAAGATGCGGCCCGGCTGGAAGCAGCCGTCGCGTCTGGCGGCTCGCTGCCTTCCGCTGCGGCCCGAAGCCTGCTCAAGCGGTTTCGCGGCGCTTGACGCTCCTTGCCCCTTTCCTTATGAGGGCGCCTCTTTTGAGCATGAGAAGACCATGGCACGCCGCTGCGAATTGACCGGAAAAGGCACTTTGGTTGGCAACAATGTCAGCCACGCCAACAACAAGACCAAGCGGATCTACCGCCCCAATCTGCAGCAGGTTTCGCTCGCCAGCGACGCGCTGGGCAACTCCTACGTGCTCAAGATCAGCATGAACGCGCTCCGGACGGTCGATAAGGTCGGCGGTCTCGATCCGTTCCTGCTCAAGGCCAGGGATGGTGTGCTTTCGGTCAAGGCACTCCGCCTGAAGCGCGCGATCGCCAAGAAGACAGCGGCAAAAGCGGCGGCTTAAGAGTCCCCCTTAAGTAGCTCAGAAATTTACCTTGTTTCGCCTGTCCACAGGCATGACTCCTGCTCCGACATTGGGCTAGTGTCTCAAAATGTGTCAGGCCTGTTGATAAACGGCCGGCACAGGGCGGGGTCAAGTGCGGGCGTTCGAATCAGGATCGGTCTCGACGCGGGATAGCGCGTCGCAACGTATGGCGGTGGGCATCGACGATGGCCCCTATCGCTTACGGGGCGCAACCGACGCGACTTGGCACAATCAAGGCTACGGCCAGTCGGGCGGGTTCCTGCGCCGTCTCGGCGACATGTTCCGCGCCATTCTGCGAACCATCATTCCCGTTCTGGCACTCTGCACTGCGCTTGCCGCCATGTATCTCTACATGGACACCACGGTTCCCTATTTCGCCGAGCGCGGAACGCACTGGCTGACGGTCAGCCATCTTCTGATGCCGGTTGCCTTTCTTGCTGTGCATCTCACGAACCGCCGCTATGGCCCGGCCTATGCCTTCGCCCAGATCGTGATGTCCTTCGCGGCGCTTGCGGCGGCTACGATCTTCGGACGCGCGCTTATCGTGCAGTTCCTGCCGGAAGCGGTAGTGCCGAGCCTGCGCACAGTCGTTGCCTTCGCCAGCGCGTTCTTCGTTGCGGGCTTCGTCGGCATCATCGCCTTCGACGGCGCGCGCGGACCGCGCTGGTGGACGGCGCCGCTGCTTGGTTCGATCGTGGCCTCGCTGGTGTTCGCACCGATCTTTTACGCCGCAGCTTTCGCCGGTACGCAGACGCCATGGTTCGGCCATATGGGCGTCCACACCGGCATCCTCATCGCCGGCTCAATCCTCGCGCTCATCCCGTTCTGGCTGTTGCGCCGCGTCGTGCAGCCGATGCCGGGTTTTGGCGGATACTGAACGTCCTTGATCAGTGTGCGACGTGACGCGGCGTGCGCGGCTGGCCGGCCATGCGCCTGGGCGCGCGCATATGGCCCTCGTGGCCCTTTTCTTCGTGGAACAGGCCTATGAGTTGTTCGGTCATCGCGCCGCCAAGCTGTTCGGCGTCGACGATGGTGACGGCCTTGCGATAATAGCGTGTCACGTCGTGGCCAATGCCGATCGCAGTCAGCTCGACGTCGGATTTCTCCTCGATCTCCTCGATGACGCGGCGCAGATGGCGCTCGAGATAGTTTCCGGCGTTCACGGACAAGGTTGAATCGTCGACCGGTGCGCCGTCGCTGATCACCATGAGGATCTTACGCTGTTCCGCGCGGCCGACGATGCGGTTGTGCGCCCACATCAGCGCTTCGCCGTCGATGTTCTCCTTGAGCAAGCCCTCGCGCATCATTAGGCCGAGATTCTTGCGCGCCCGCCGCCACGGTTCGTCGGCGGCCTTGTAAACGATGTGGCGCAGATCGTTGAGACGTCCGGGATGCGGCGGCTTTCCATCCGCGATCCACTTCTCGCGCGATTGTCCGCCTTTCCAGGCGCGTGTGGTAAAGCCGAGAATCTCGGTCTTGACCGCGCAGCGTTCCAGCCTGCGCGCCAGGATGTCGGCGCACATCGCAGCCACCATGATCGGGCGCCCGCGCATCGAACCGGAATTGTCCAGCAGCAGCGTTACCACTGTGTCGCGAAAAGTCATGTCCTTCTCGCGCTTGAACGAGAGCGGATACATCGGATCGATGATGATGCGGGGCAGGCGCGAGGTGTCGAGCATCCCTTCTTCGATGTCGAACTCCCAAGTGCGGTTCTGCTGCGCCATCAAGAGGCGTTGCAGCTTGTTGGCAAGGCGCGAGACGACGCCGGACATCGCCTGGAGCTGCTGGTCGAGGAAGGCACGCAGCCGTGACAACTCCTCGGCGTCGCACAACTCGTCGGCATGGACCTCTTCGTCGAACTGGAACGTGTGGACCTTGTAGCCCCACTCGTCCTTGTGGCTGAAGGGCTGCTCGGGCCGCTGCGGCTTGGCGCCGTCTTCGGGTTCGGCCGCGTCTGACATCTCGTCGGTCTGCTCGGCGCGCATTTCGGCCGCCTGATCTTCGCTCTCGTCCCCTTCGGACTCTTGCATGTCGGCTTCGGAGCTTTCCGACTGGCTGTCGGAATCCTGCTCCTCGCCGTCCTGCCCCTGGTTCTCGGCATTCTCACCTTCGCCTGTGTCGTCGGAGGATTCGTCGGCATCGAACTCGTCTGAAAGCTTAAGGTCGCGCAGGATGGTGCGCGTCAATTTGGCGAACGCCGTCTGGTCGCGCAGCGAACTATTCAACTTGGCGAGATCCTTGCCGGCATGCTCCTCGATGAACGGCCGCCACAGTTCGACGGCGTTCTTGACGGAATCGGGCGGCGCCTCGCCGGTCAACTTCTCACGCACCATCAGTCCGACGACATCGGCGATGTTCGCGTCGCCGCGCACCCGCGCCTTGCCCATGCCACGCTGCACGAGGCGCTGCTCTAGACCGGCCGCCAGATTGTGCGCCACGCCCTTCATGGCGAGCGCGCCGATCGCTTCGACACGCGCCTGTTCAGCCGCCTCGAAAACAGCGGCCGCGTCGGCGGAAGCGGGGCGGAACTGGTCATGGATCTTGTCCTGATTATGCGCCCGGCGCAGCGCATAGGCATCGCCGGCGCCGCGAACGATCGCGACCTCGCCCGGCGGCAGATTGCGCGAGGGCAGGGGTAGCCGCGCCTTCAACCCGCGCAGCGCCGGCGGCTCGGCACTGAACGTGACCTCCAGCTCCGGCTCGCCCGACAGCGCCCGCACCGAGGCCGTGACGGCT
>DATEZM010000456.1:0-2952 GCA_035255625.1 Rhizomicrobium sp.
TGTCCAACCTATGTGCTGCTCGGCGACGAGCGCGACGGGCCGCGCGGCCGCATCGTGCTGATGCAGAACATGCTGCAGGCGGGCGGCGTGCCCGATGCGGAGACGGTGCTGCATGTCGACCGCTGCCTCTCCTGCCTTGCCTGCCGCACGGCGTGTCCGTCGAGCGTCGACTATGCGCGGCTCGTTGACGAGGCGCGGGCGCATATCCAGACGAATTATCGTCGCCCGTGGAGCGACCGCCTGCTGCGCTGGCTGATCGCCACCGTGATGCCGCGGCCGCCCTTGATCCGCTTCGGTCTGTTCGCGGCGCATCTCGCGGGGCCGCTCGTAGCGCTTCTGCCCGGACGGCTGAAAGGCATGGCGCGACAGGGCTTGCGCGCGCCACTCATCGGACCGTCATCCCCGCCGCGCCCGATCGTTGCCGCGGCCAGGCGCATCGCGCTGATGCCGGGCTGCGTGCAGAACGCGGTGGCGCCCGAGATCGATGCCGCGGCGGCTCGGGTGCTGGCGCGGCGCGGCTATGAACTCGTGGCGCTGGAGGGCGCCGGCTGCTGCGGCTCGCTGGTGCACCATCTGGGGCGCAGCGAGGACGCCAAGGATTGGGCGCGCCGCGCCATCGAAGCTTACGAACGCGCCGGCGGCGCCGACGCGTTCGAGGGCGTGTTGATCACTGCGACCGGCTGTTCGGCGCATCTGAAGGATCTTAGCCATCTCTTTCTCGACGATCCGCTCTGGCTGCCGCGCGCGCGCACCTTCGCGCAGGCGTCGCGGGATTTCCTCGATCTGGCCGCGCCGGGCACGGTGGCCGAGCCGCGGCCGCTGCGCGTCGCCTGGCACGAGGCCTGTTCGCTGCAGAACGGGCTGAAGCTCGCCGGGCGCGGTGAGGCGCTGCTCAAGGCCTGCGGCTTCGAGGTCGTCGCCGTGCCGGAAGGCCATTTGTGCTGCGGCTCCGCCGGGACCTATTCCATCCTGCAGCCCGCGATCGCGCAGGCGCTCAGGGCGCGCAAGCTCGACAACATCGCGGCAACCGAGCCGGATATCGTGGCAACCAGCAATTTTCCCTGCCTGAATCATCTTTCCGGCGATGACGGGCCGCCCTTCGTCCATCTGGCGGAACTGGTGGACTGGACCGAGGGCGGGCCGGTGCCGGTGGCGCTGTTGCAGCGCGCAGGATAAAATCGGCTCATGCGCGCACTCGCCATTCTTCTCCTCTGCCTGATGCCGGTTCCGGCGCTCGCCTCGCCGATGATGCCGCCGCTCGACGCGTTGTTCGCGCAGCTCAAGACGGCGACCTCGCCCGAGGAAGCCAAGCCGATCGAAGACCGCATCGGCAGCATCTTCCAGCAATCGGGCAGCGCCAGTGTCGAACTGCTTATGACGCGCAGCCAAGCCGCGCTCGCCGCCGGCGACAAGGACACCGCGAAACAGCTGCTCGAGGCGATCACCAATGTGGCGCCGAACTATGCCGAAGGCTGGCACGCGCGCGCCGGCCTGCAGCACGCCAATGGCGACGATTCCGGCGCGATGATTTCTCTGGAACATGCGATCCTTCTCAATCCGCGGCAATTCGCGGCGATGTACGAACTCGGCAACATGCTGGAGGATTACGGAAACAAAGCGGGCGCGCTGCAGCTCTATCGCAAGGCGCTCGAACTCGATCCGCAGCTAGAAGGCGCCCAACGCCACGTCGACGCGCTCACCCGCGATGTCGAAGGGCAGGGGATCTAGCGTCGAATACAATTGTCGGGATATGGGTGATTTGGTGCGTAGACCGACTCGGTTCAAGGGGTTGGTGAAAATTTTTCTCGACCTCTGAAAGAGGGCGCTTATCCAACACTGGATTCACGCGAGTCCGCGGAGTGCGTGGCGTTTTGAAATTTTCTGCGTGGATAAGTTTTCGTGCCGCGATGCGGCGAACGATATTTTGTTTCAATGAAAAATATTTTGAGAGAGCGTCAATCGCTCTTCGGCCCGACGAATGCCACGCGCAGCAGATTGGTCGAACCCGGCGTTCCCAGCGGAATGCCGGCGGTGATCACGACGCGGTCGCCGGCGCGGGCGAAGCCTTCCTGATAGGCGATGCGCGCGGCGCGGTCGGTGACGTCGTCGAGATCGTGGGCGTCCTCGGTCGTCACGCAATGCAGGCCCCAGCCCAGCGTCAGCCGGCGCGCGGTCTCGACCATTGGCGTGAGAACGATAATCGGCGCCTCGGGGCGTTCGCGCGCGCAACGCAGGCCCGTCGAGCCGGACTTGGTCCAGCAGACAATGGCGCGGGCGTGAACCGTGTGCGTCACCTCGTGGACCGCGGCCATGATGGCGTCGCCGGTGGTCTCCTCCGGCGCGTTGCGCTGGCCTTCGAGAATCGAGGGATAGAGCGTGTCGTTCTCTACCGCCTGCGCGGTGCGGTCCATCACCTGCACCGCCTCGATTGGATAACTGCCGGCGGCGGTCTCGGCGGAGAGCATCACGGCGTCGGCGCCGTCGAACACCGCCGTCGCCACATCGCTCACCTCGGCGCGGGTCGGCACGGGGCATGCGATCATCGATTCGAGCATCTGGGTCGCGACCACGACCGGCTTTCCCGCCTTGCGTGCGGCGCGCACGATCATCTTCTGCCGCCCGGGCACCGCTTCGAGCGGCAGCTCGACGCCCAGATCGCCACGCGCGACCATCAGCGCGTCGGCGATGTCGAGGATGTCGGCAAGGCTCTCCAGCGCTTTCGGCTTCTCGATCTTGGCCAGCACCGCGGCGCGGCCGGCCACGATTTTCTTGAGCTCGGAGACGTCGTCTGCCCGCTGCACGAAGGAGAGCGCGATCCAGTCGACGCCGAGATTGAGCGCGGCGTCGAGATCGGTGCGATCCTTGGGCGTCATGGCCGAGACGGGCAGGAGCGTATCGGGCAGGTTGACACCCTTGCGGTCCTTGATCTCGCCGCCGACCATGACGATCGCG
>DATEZM010000457.1:0-2597 GCA_035255625.1 Rhizomicrobium sp.
CGGCCGATATTGCCCGCGCCATGGGCGCAGTTGCCCATGTAGGAGTCCTCGACCTTGGCCTTGTCGAGGCCGGAACGCTCGACCGCGTGCTTGATGGCGTGCGCCGCCATCGACATGGTCGGGGTCATGTTGAACCCGCCGCGCGCCGATTTGGCGAGCCCGGTGCGGGCATAGGATACGATCACGGCTTCTCTGCTCATTGCGGACGTCCTTCCTGGAATGAATGATTATTGGCGGGACTTTAGAAGGCGCGGTACGGATGGTCTAGGGGTAGCTTTTTTGCCGCCAGGCGGACACTTTGCCGCCTGCCCCGACGTGTACGACCAGCCGACGACGGAGCCTAAATGAGCACAAAGAAAGCGGTTTTTATTACCGGCGCTGCGTCAGGCATCGGGCTGGGGACCGCCAAACGCTTCGCAAGGGAAGGCTGGTTCGTCGGCCTGGCAGACATCGACGCCGCCGGTCTCAAAGCCGCGCTCGAGGCGATCGGCCGGGCCAATGGCGCGACCTTCCTGCTCGATGTCCGCGATACCGCCGCCTGGACCGACGCGCTCTCCGTCTTCACCGCGGCGAGCGGCGGGCGGCTCGACGTTCTCGTGAACAATGCCGGTGTCGCGTCCTACGGCTATATCGAAGAGCAGAGCGAGGACGAGATCGCCCGCCAGCTCGACGTCAATATCAAGGGCGTGATCGCGGGAGCCCGCGCCGCGCTGCCGTTCCTCAAGAAGACGCCCGGCGCGCAGCTCATCAACATATCGTCCTGCGCCTCGCTCTATGGCGCGCCGAAGCTCGCGGTCTATGCCGCCACCAAATTCGCCGTGCGCGGCCTGTCGGAAGCGCTCGACGTCGAATTCTCCCGCTTTGGTATCGGCGTGAAATGCATCATGCCGTGGTTCGTCGACACGCCGATCCTCGATGCCGGATCCAAGAACAGCAACGAGAAGATGTCCGACTCGATCAAAGCCGGCGGCACGACCGTCTACACCGTCGAGGAATGCGCTGGCGTGATCTTCGATGCCGTGGGTTCGGGCGAACTGAAGCACATCGTCGGCAAGCAGGGTCGCCGCTTGGCGTTGCTCACCCGCTTCCTCCCCGGCCTCGTGCGCCGCCAGATGATCCGCACCGAGCGCGCAGGCGTGGCGCCGGGATCGTAACGGTACGCCAAACAAAAAAGCCGGGCGTCGCCGCCCGGCTTTTCCGTTTTCAAACGAGGAGCTGTGCTTAGAGCACCGAGCCCAGATACGGCATCCCGTCGATATAGCCGAGATTGCCGCCGCGCTGGCGATCCACCAGTGTGCCGCCGCCGGGTTCGTTGGTGTAGATCCTGATGCCGACGATGAACGCATCGGTGGAGCTGCCGCCGGAAATGTCGGTGTGCTGGTAGCCGCCGAAGATCGAGACCGGCGTGGTCTGCGAAACCAGCCACTCGGCCTTGATATCTTCCGAGGTGATCGAGGCACCGGAAAGGCCGACATAGTCGACGCCGCCGTTCAACGCCAGGTTCGGCATGATGTAGAACTTGACGTCACCGCCGACATAACCGCCGCTGGTGCCGCCAGTGCCGCTCACGCCGCCGCCACGAATCGCCACCGTCCATTGCGGCGCTGCGAACCACTCGCCCCCGACTCCGTAGTTGGCGATGTGGACGCCGAGATCGAGGTAGTTGCCTGACGCCGCGAAGCGGAAGTTGGGACATTGCCAGAACAGCGCACCGCCGAAATTGCCGCCGCTATCGCCGCCGGCATTGTGGTAGCCGCCGGTCAGCTCGGCGCCCCAGTTCATGCTGAACGTATCGGACACTGCGCCGTCGACATTCCAGACATCGCCGCCGCCGTTCGAGAAATTGGCATAGGAGCCGCTCAGATTCGCCGACACGTCCGCCTGCGCCGCCATCGGAATAGCCGACGCGAGAAGCGTTGCTGCGATTGTAAGTCTCAACTTCATGGATGAATCCCTTGGATGTTGCTTGTGACTGCAAAATCGCCGTTTACGGTGAAAATACTGATTCGGCAACGTCGTAGCGGTAGCAGTCCGAACCGTTCATCCAGCTGTGTTGCCGCGGCGACACGGCTATAACCGCGGGGACCGCGCGCGCTCTCTTATGTTAAGCTGACCACTCATGGTGGTTGGTCGAACCGCCGAAGGGGGAAACATGCATTGGATTTTCGGGGCGGTCCTGCACGCCACTGTACTCGGCGTGATCGCATTTTTCATACTGTTCGCGGCCGGCAAGGCAGAAGGCTTCACCGCGCTTCTGGGCCGCTTGCTCGGTTATTGGGTTCTGCTGTTGGCCATCGCGGGTCTGGTCGGCGGCATCTATTTCGGCATGAGCGGCAAGAAGCCCGACATGATGATGGGCGGCCATCCTGGCTGGATGCATCATTGGGGTCCGCCGCCCGGTGGCCCGATGATGCAGCCGGCGCCTGCTCAGACGCCCGCACCGTCAATGGCGCCGGCACCGAAGAAGCCCTGAACTCTCAGACGCAGACGCGCATCGCGCCGAACGCCGTCATGGTCGCCCTGCGGCGGCTTCCATGACCGTGGCGGCGTGCGACATATTCCGAAATGTGACATAGTTCTGCGATCACGCATTTCTG
>DATEZM010000458.1:0-13985 GCA_035255625.1 Rhizomicrobium sp.
GATCGAACAGGCAGTGGGCACCTATGTCTCGCGCATGTCCGGTGACGAAGCCCATCCGCTGTCATCGCGGCGGCGCGACGGATTCCGCTTCACCGGCTCGTGGTCGTCGCGCCTGCGCGACCGCGGCTTTCACACCAATCACATCCATCCGAGAGGCTGGATCAGCTCCTGCTACTACGTCGCGCTGCCCGATGCAGTCGAGGACGGCCAGCAGGGCTGGATCAAGTTCGGCGAGCCGTCCTTCGTGACCACGCTCGCGCAGCCGATCCGCCGCGCGGTCAAGCCGGTGGTGGGAAGACTGGTGCTATTCCCTTCCTACATGTGGCACGGAACGGTGCCCTTCGCCTCGCGCGAGAACCGAACCACCATCGCGTTCGACGCCATTCCCGTCTAGATTGCGCACGCAAGCGAGGGATGTCGCCAATGAACTGGATGTTGGTCGCGGCGGCATTTGGCGCTGGTACGGTCGCCATGTTCACCGACTGGCTGTTCATGGGCGTGCTATTTCACGAAGCCTATAAACGTTATCCCGAAGTATGGTGGCCGGGAGCCACGCCGGCCTCGGAACGGCGCGCCATCATGTGGTCGAGCATCATCGGCTATGTCATGAGCGGCGGCGTGGTGGCGCTTTGCGCCATCGCCGGCGCACATGGAATCCTTGCCGGCGTCGAGATCTCGGTCATCGCCTGGCTGGCCGGACCCTTCGTGGTCCTTCTGGTCAACGGCTTCTTCATCAAGCTCGACCCCAAAGTCACCCTCACGCAATGCCTGGGCTGGCTGGCGCGCATGGTGCTGGCCGGTGGCGCTGCCGGCTTTGTGCTGGCAATGGGCTGACATCTTCCCCCAAGACTGCTACTCAGCTTCCGGTTGTAGGCCGCGTTGCGTTCCGGCTAGGGGGAATGGCCCGGAATGTCGGTCGCGCACGTCTACACGGTTGCATTTCAGGGCATTGAGGCCCGCGAAGTCGACGTCCAGGTCCATATCGGCGACGGCGCCGACGGCAAATTCAATATCGTGGGTCTTGGCGACAAGGCGGTCGCGGAGAGCAAGGAGCGCGTGCGCGCGGCGCTGTCGGCCATCGGCCTGTCGCTGCCCTATCAACGCATTACCGTGAACCTGGCGCCGGCGGATTTGCCGAAGGAAGGCAGCCACTACGATCTGCCCATCGCGCTCGGACTGCTCGCCGCCATGGGTGTGCTGCCGGCGAGCGAGATCGCGAATTATGTCGCGCTCGGCGAGCTGTCGCTCGACGCGCAGATCAGCGCGGTGGCCGGTGTTCTGCCGGCGGCGCTGGCGGCGAGCGAACAGCAGCGCGGGCTGATCTGCCCTGCTGCCTGCGGATCGGAAGCCGCCTGGGCAGGCGAGATCGAGATCGTCGCGGCGCCGTCGGTGATCGCGCTCGTCAATCACATCAAGGGCCATCAGGTGTTGACCCGGCCCACGGCGAAGCTCGCCGACGACAAGATCAGCGTACCCGATTTGCGCGACGTGAAAGGCCAGGAGACCGCCAAGCGCGCCATCGAGATCGTCGCCGCGGGCGGCCACAATCTTCTGATGATCGGGCCGCCCGGTGCGGGCAAGTCCATGATGGCGCAGCGGCTGCCCGGGCTCCTGCCGCCGCTGGACGCGCGCGAGGCACTCGAACTTTCCATGGTGCAGAGTCTGGCAGGCGAACTCCCCGGCGGCACGATCTCGCGGCGGCGGCCGTTCCGCAATCCGCACCATTCCGCATCGATGGCCGCGCTGACCGGCGGAGGCTTGCGGGTGAAACCTGGGGAGGTGAGCCTTGCCCATCTCGGCGTTCTTTTTCTCGACGAGTTGCCGGAGTTTCAGCGCGGCGTGCTCGATTCTTTGCGGCAGCCGATCGAGAGCAGCGAGGCTGTCGTAGCACGCGCCAATGCGCATGTGCGTTTTCCGGCGCGTTTCCAGCTGGTCGCTGCGATGAACCCGTGCCGCTGCGGTTATCTGAGCGATCCGGCGCAGGCGTGCGGCCGCGCGCCCAAATGCGCTGTCGACTATCAATCGCGGATATCGGGCCCGCTGTTCGACCGCATCGATGTGCATGTCGAAGTGCCGGGCGTGTCGGCTGCCGATCTCGCGCTGCCGCCGCCGGCAGAGGGAAGCGCCGAGGTTGCCGCGCGCGTCGCGCGCGCGCGTGATATCCAGCGCGAACGCTATGACGGCAAGAAGATACGCACCAACGCCGAAGCGGAGGGCGAAATTCTGGACGCGGTCGCGACGCCCGACGCTGCCGGTGCGAGGCTCCTCACCGAGGCAGCGGATGCGATGCGGCTGACGGCGCGCGGCTATCACCGCGTGCTGCGCGTGGCGCGTACCATCGCCGATCTCGCGGGCAGCGAAAGAGTGGCGCGTCCGCACATCGCCGAGGCATTGTCCTACCGTCGGCTATCGCATCTCAACTGACGGTTCAGGCCGACTTGGGTTTCAGGATCGCCGCCATTGCCAGGCCGGCGACAAGGAAGCCGACAATCTGCATGAAGGCATTGGTCAGCGAATAATCCAGCGGGAACGAATACCAGTTCCAATAGGGCGCCTCGGCCAGGATCGCGGCGACGACGCCAATCCCCGTCACGAAGGCGACGCGCGCGCCATAGGCCGCGAGCCCCGCCTGCGCCAGCAACCATGCAGCGAGCATCGCCTCCGCCAGTTCGCTCAGAAATTCGGAGATGAGATTCATCGGCGACAGCCCGGTCGGCGCATCCGGAGTGAATGACAGGACCGCGAACGGACCTCGTGCCGCCGACGCCTTCTTGCTCATGTAGTCCGGAAAAATATATAGCCCAGCCTTGCCGTCCGCGGCCGCGCCGACTTGCGCGATCATCGCGTCGCCATTGCCGAGCGCATGGACGCCGATCCGCCCTAGCGGCGACAGATGCGCCGCCGACAACCAGACATACATGACGATACCGCCGGCAAGGCCGGCCAGAAGAATGCGCATGCTGCTCCCCCAAATGCGTTCGGCCGATCCTAGCGCATGCCTTGGCGGATTTCGCGCCATGCCGTAAGGATTTTGCCGTCGGGAATTGGGGAGAGGCATGACAGAACCGCGAAAGCCACGGCGATTCCGTGCCGTTCATCTCCTGCTGTTTATCCCTTACGTCGCGATGCTGTGGGTGCCGTCCTACAATCGCGTCGAGCCGATGCTGATCGGGATTCCGTTCTTCTACTGGTATCAGATGCTGTGGATCGTTCTCGGCGTCGCCGTGCTGGTCCCCGTTTATTTTTCCGACGAGCGGCAACGATGAACACCGTCGCCGTCACCATATTCGTCGTTCTCTTCCTGCTGGTCACGGTGTTGGGATTCGTTGCCGCACGGTGGCGGCGGGGCGATCTCAACGAGTTGTCGGAGTGGGGCCTGGGCGGGCGGCGCTTCGGCACCGTCGTCACCTGGTTTCTTTTGGGCGGCGACCTCTACACCGCCTACACCTTCATCGCCGTGCCTGCGCTGATATTCGGCGCCGGCGCGGGCGGCTTTTTCGCCGTGCCCTATACGATCCTGGTCTATCCGCTGGTCTATGCCGTCTTTCCACGGCTGTGGTCGGTGGCGAAGGCCAAGGGCTATGTCACCGCAGCCGATTTCGTGCGCGGGCGCTTCGGCAATGGCACGCTAGCGCTGGCCGTGGCGGTCACCGGCATCGTCGCTACGATGCCGTACATCGCGCTGCAGCTGGTCGGCATGGAGGTCGCCATTGCGGGACTTGGGCTCCAAATGAACGTCGCGGTGCCGGGCATCGGCGTGGTGCACGATCTGCCGCTGCTGATCGCGTTCGTGGTGCTTGCGGTTTATACCTATTCGAGCGGCTTGCGCGCGCCGGCGCTGATCGCGCTGGTGAAGGACGCGCTGCTCTACATCACGGTGATCGCGGCGGTGATCGTGATTCCGGCGGAGCTCGGCGGCTTCGGCAAGGTATTCGCGGCTGCCGATCCGAAGACACTGATCCTCGGGCCCGCAACCGCGGCAAATCTCGGACCACAAGCGGCCTATGCAACGCTGGCGCTCGGGTCGACGCTGGCCCTGTTCCTCTATCCGCACGCAGTGACGGGCGTTCTTAGCGCTTCGAGCCGGCATGTCGTGCGCCGCAACGCTGTGGTGCTGCCGGCGTATTCCTTCGCGCTCGGGCTCATTGCATTGCTCGGTACGATGGCGGTCGCAGCGGGCGTCAAGGCGATGCCGGAATACGCGGCGGGTTTCAAAGCCTATGGCAACCAGTATGCCGTGCCAGCGCTTTTCTTGCATGCGTTTCCGGCCTGGTTCGCCGGCATCGCATTCGCGGCGATCGCTATCGGCGCGCTGGTTCCGGCCGCGATCATGGCGATCGCCTCCGCCAATCTCTTCACCCGCAACATCTACCGCGAATACATCGATCCCAACTGCAAGCCGGCGCGCGAGGCACAGGTGGCGAAGATCGTGTCGCTGGTGGTCAAGCTCGGCGCACTTGCCTTTATCATCGAGCTGCCGACGACCTATGCGATCAATCTGCAGCTTCTGGGCGGCGTGTTGATCATCCAGACTCTGCCGAGCGTGATCCTCGGCCTCTACACCAACCGACTCCATCCCTGGGCGCTGCTGATGGGTTGGGGCGCCGGCATCGGTAGCGGTGTGTGGATGACATATGGAGCAGGCTTCAAGATCACGACCACGGTGGCGATCCATCTGTTCGGCACGATAATCCCGTGCTACGCGGCGGTGTCGACTCTGGTGTTGAATCTCGTCGTCTCGTTCGCCTTCAGCTGGCTGTTCAACGCCGTGCTGCGCACGCCGCCGAGCGATGCGACAGAGGAAGCAGACTACGCTTAATTGTTTGGTCGCAATTCCGGACGGAAAACCGCTTCACACTTTTCCTGGAATTGCTCTAGCCGAACCGTCCGGTGATATATTGCTCGGTCTGCTTCTTGTCGGGCGCGGTGAAGATCTTTTCGGTCGGACCGAATTCGATCAGCTCGCCCAGATACATGAAGGCGGTCCAGTCGGAGGTGCGGCTGGCCTGCTGCATGTTGTGGGTCACGATGCAGATCGTGTATTCCGCCGACAATTCGTCGATCAGTTCCTCGATCTTCGCGGTCGAGATCGGGTCGAGCGCCGAACAGGGCTCGTCGAGCAGGATGACCTCGGGCCGTGTCGCGACGGTGCGCGCGATGCACAAACGCTGCTGCTGGCCGCCCGATAGCGACAGGCCGGATTCGCGCAGCTTGTCCTTGACCTCGCCCCACAGCGCGGCGCGTTGCAATGCGTTCTCGATGCGGCCATCGAGCTCGGAGCGTGCCATGCGCTCATAGAGCTTTATGCCGAAGGCGACGTTGTCATAGATCGTCATCGGGAACGGCGTCGGCTTCTGGAACACCATGCCGACACGGCTGCGCAGCAGATTCGTGTCGATGCGGCCGGAGAGGATGTTCTGGCCGTCGAGGATGACTTCGCCCTCGGCCCGCTGGTTGGGATAGAGCTCGTAGATGCGATTGAGGACGCGCAGCAGCGTGGACTTGCCGCAGCCGGAAGGGCCGATGAAGGCCGTGACCTTGCGGTCGTAAAGCGGCAGCGTGACGTGCTTCAGCGCCTTGGTGGAACCGTAATAGAAGTTCAGGTCGCGTATATCGACCTTGGTGCCATTTGCCGCTGGAGTCGTATCCATTCCTAACTCCGCTTCGGTTGAAGGAGGCGCGCGATAATGCTGACCGTGAGTACGGCGGCAGTGATGAGCAGCGCGCCGGCCCAGGCGAGTTTGTGCCAATATTCGTAGGGACTCAGGGCGAACTGGAAGATGACGGCCGGCAGGCTGGCCATCGGTTGGCTGAGATCGGTGCTCATGAACTGGTTGTTGAGCGCGGTGAACAGAAGGGGCGCCGTCTCGCCGGAGATGCGCGCGACGGCAAGCAACACGCCTGTGACGATACCGGCCCGCGCTGCGCGCCAAGTGACCGCCCGGATGACGTTGCTGCGCGGCGCACCCAGCGCCGCGGCCGCCTCGCGCAGACCGTTGGGAACCAGCAGCAGCATGTTCTCCGAGGTGCGCACGACAACCGGGATGACGATGACCATCAGCGACAGCACGCCGGCGACGGCCGAGAAATGGCCCATGAAGCAGTTCGAACCCAACAGTTGGGTGCAGACCTTCGTCCCGTAGGAGTCGGGCGTTTGGTAGACGACCAGCACATAGATGAAGAGACCCGTGATGATCGACGGCGCGCTGAGCAGGATGTCGTTCACGAAGCGCACGAAGAAGGCGAGCCTTCCATAGCGGCCATACTCGGCAAGATAGGTGCCGGCGAGCAGCCCGATCGGGGTTGCCAGGACGACCGCGAGGCCGCTCATGACCACGCTGCCGAAGATCGCATTGGCCAAGCCGCCATCAGCGCCGGGTGGCGGCGTCATTTGGCTGAAGAGCTTGGGATCGAAGGCGGTGAACCCGTTGTAGAACAGCGCGCCCAGGATGAAGCCGAGCCAGACGATGCCGAATCCGGCCGCCAGCACCGCCAGGGACAGGAACATCCTGCTGCGGAACTTCCGCCGCGCGTAAAGGCCCTTGTTCACGGTGCTCACGATGCGCCTCCGGCCCGGCGCTCGAGCGCGTAGAGCATCAACTGGGCACTGGCGAGAACGACGAAGGTGATGAAGAACAGGATCAAGCCGAGCTCGATCAGCGAGGACGTGTAGAGGTCACCGACGGCCTCGGTGAATTCATTGGCGATGGAGGCCGAGATCGTCGTTGCCGGCGCGAAAAGCGATTCGTGTATGTGGTGGTCATTGCCGATTACGAAAGTCACAGCCATCGTCTCGCCCAGCGCGCGACCGAGCGCCAGCATCGCGCCGCCGACCACGCCGGTGCGGGCGAAGGGCAGCACCACGCGCCACATCACTTCCCAAGTCGTGCAGCCCAGACCATAGGCCGCTTCCTTCAGCATATGCGGCACGGTCTCGAACACGTCGCGCGTGACCGAGGAGATGAACGGCAGAATCATGATCGAAAGGATGAGCGACGCGGTGAACAGGCCGATGCCATAGGGCGGACCGGCAAAAATGTCCCCCAAGAATGGAATCCAGGTGCACAGATGCTGGATCAGCCAGCCGAGCGGCACCAGGATCGCATGCAGGACCACGCCGCTGCCGTCTACTGTGGACGTGTCGCCCACGCCCGTCGCGTTGGTGAGCCAGGTCTGGACATGCTCCTGGAACCAGGGCGCAAAGATGAAGAGTCCCCAGATGCCGTAGATGATACTGGGAATGCCGGCCAAAAGTTCGATGGCGATACCGATCGGGCGGCGTAAGGGCCGCGGACAGATCTCGGTCAGGAAGATGGCGATACCGATGCCGATCGGCACCGCCAGGAACATTGCCAGGAACGAACTGACAAGCGTGCCGTAGATCGACGGCAGAGCACCGAATTTCTGGGTGACGGGATTCCAGTCCGTGCTCGACAAGAATGACCAGCCGAACGCCTTGATCGCCGGCATCGCGCCGTCGATCAGCGACGCCATCACGCCCGCGAAGATGAAAAGCACCAGCAGCGCCGCGATGAAGGTCAGCGCGCGGAAGCGTGTATCGCGGACACCACCCTTGGCGACGGCCGCCGCTCTTTGCGGGATGCTCAGCATTTGTTCGGCAACTGCGCTATCGGCCATGGATGGGCGCCAATCTTGAACCTATGGGTGCGGCAGCCGGCGGCCCGCCAGAGAGACTTCACGGAAAACCCATCCCAACGGCGTTGCGCGCAAGGACCATCACAGTTTTGCAAAGCTTTTGTGACATCCGGGGCGGACGGGCCGAGATCCGCCATAAGGTATTGATATAAAAGAAAGAACCGCGCGAAAGCTACTCCGCGCGGCTCCTTGGATGAACGTTGTTCAGCGCCCGGCTGTTACGACAACGTCGAAACTCTGGCCGGCCGTGTTGGTGACGGTCCAGTGCTCACCGACCGGGTGCACCGAAAGCGGCGAACAGCTCTGGGGTGGCCCATTGGGAATCGAGGGGGTCAGGCACAGCGTGGCGCCGCCGTCCTTGACGATCCATTTGCCGGGATAGGTGACCGCCTTGCCGTCGGCGCCGGTGCCGTTGGCCGTGTAGGTGCCGTCGACGTTGAAAAGGAGCGTGCCGACCGCGCCGGTCTTGGCGTCCTTGGTGGTGACGGTATTGCCGTAGGTCGTCGCCATCGGATCGTCGGCGTAGGCCGCCGTGGCGGCCAGAGCGAATGCACCGGCGAGCGCCAATATGGAAATGCGCATGAAAATCCTCCCTGAAAAGTTACACCCCGAATGGCCCGGCGCTCTTGCGGCAGGGCGGGCGACATTAACCTTTTCCGGATCCCCCGTCGCCTTAAAGGTTTCTGAAGGCCATGCGGGGCAAGTTTCAGTTTGAGGGTTTACGCGGGTCTGGCGGCCGTTGCGCGCGCTTCGCACTTTCCTGGGATTGATCGCGTTCGCGGCTCTGCTCGTCGCGTTCGGCGACGTCGTTCTTCACAATCGATTTACGCTTTTGGCGCCCGGCCTTTTTGCGGTGTTAATGGCCGTCGTGATCGGCTTTCTGCTGCACGAATTCGTCGCGGCGCGCCAGAAGACCGAACTCCTGGACCGCCAGGCGGCGCAGCTCAAGTCTGCCGGTGGCAGGCTCGAGCAATCGCTGGCGGCGGCAGCGGCGTTCAACGCCAGGCTCAACGAAAGTGAAACACGCTACCGCGCGCTGGTCGATGCGCAGGGCGACGCGATCTTCCGACGCGCGCCGGACAGCCGTCTGACCTACGTCAACGACGCCTTCCTCAGACTCTTCGGCCTCGACCCCAAGCGCGCTTTGGGCAGGCCCTTCGCGCCCGAGCTGCATCCGGAAAACCGCGCGCCCTATTTCGGCAGCTTCGCCGGCTTCGAAACCGGCAGTCCGCGTGTGCGCTACGACCAGCAAATCCGCACCGCCTATGGCTGGCGCTGGATCGCCTGGGAAGACTATGCGGTGCGCGACGCGCAGGGCCGCCTGGTCGAGGTCCAGAGTGTCGGCCGCGACATCACCGAACGCAAAGCGCTCGAGGAAGCGATCGTCGAGGCGCGCGACAAGGCCGAGGCCGGCAGCCGCGCCAAGTCGGGATTCCTCGCCACGATGAGTCACGAGATCCGCACGCCGATGAACGGCGTGCTCGGCATGGCGCGGTTGCTGCTCGAGACCGATCTGCGGCCCGAACAGCGCACCTATGTCGACGCTATCAGTCAATCAGGTGAATCGCTGCTGACGCTGATCGGCGACATCCTCGATTTCTCGAAGATCGAATCGGGGACTTTCACGCCGGAAGAGGATGAGGTCGAACTCCGACCCCTGATCGAGGGTGTGGTCGAACTCTGCTGCCCGCGCGCCCACGGCAAGGATATCGAGCTCGTCGCCGTGATCGATCCCGCCGTACCGCTGATCGTGCGCAGCGACAATGTCCGATTGCGCCAGGTGATCACCAATCTGGTCGGCAACGCCGTCAAGTTCACCGAACGCGGCGGCGTCGAACTATGCGTCGGCGTTGTCGAACGTCAGGACCGCCGTTTCGTTCGTTTCGACGTGCGCGATACCGGAGTCGGCGTGCCGAAAGAAAAACGCGACGAAATCTTCCACGAATTCGTCCAGGCCGATTCGGGGCATGCACGAAAATTCGGTGGCTCGGGACTGGGACTCGCGATTTCAAAGAAGCTCGTCGATGCGATGGGCGGCGAGATCGGCATCGACGAGCCTCCGGGCGGCGGCAGCAGATTCTGGTTCACGCTGCCGGCCGTGGTGGTGGAACCCGCGCCGGCCATTTCGCAATCCGAGCTTGCGGGGCTCACCGTCGCCATCGTCACGCGCAACATCGTCCTTCGCGACGGCCTGGCGGCGCAGGTGACCGCTGCCGGCGCCACCGTGTTCTCGCCGCAGGACGCCAAACGCCCCGATTTCATGTTGGTCGATGCCGGCACCGATTCGGATCCCAACCCGCCCACCTCGCCCGACCATGACGTGCCGGCACTCGTCCTGCTCACGCCGGCGGCGCGCAGCCAATTGCCGGCGATGCGCGAGATGGGCTTTGCCGGATACCTTGTGAAACCGGTGCGGCATTCGAGCCTTGCCGGGCGTCTGCGCCATCTGATGGAGCATGCGCCCGAGCCTGTCCGCTACGGCGACGCTCCGCCCGTTGTACCGGCATACGCCGAAGAACAACGGGCCGCGGCCGTTACCGGCGGTATTCGCATCCTTCTTGCCGAGGACAACCCCATCAACCTGCTGCTGACGCGAGAGCTTCTGCGGCGGCGCGGCCATACGGTCGTGGAAGTAACCTCCGGCGAAGCGGCCCTGAAAGCGATGGAGGGCACCGAGTTCGACATCATCCTGACGGACATCCACATGCCCGGCATGGACGGGATCGAGGCGACGCGCGCGATCCGCGCTTACGAAACCGCGACGGGGCGGCGACGCACGCCGATCGTGGCACTGACCGCCGACGCGCTGGAAACCGGCAAGCGGGCTTGCAAGGACGCGGGGATGGATGGTTTTCTCACCAAACCCGTCGACCCCGTCCAGCTGGATGATATGTTCAACGTCTTCTTCCCGCCGACCCGAATAGAAGCCGCATGAGCCTCGCTGAGCGCGGCTCGGGAAAAACGAATCGGACGCACGCGGCGCTGGTGTCGTATCTGCAGCCACGCTCGGCCACGATGCTGGTGCTGGGCGCTTCCTGCGGGCTCCCACTGCTCACGATATCCAACGCGATCGGGCTGTGGCTGACCGACGCCAGCGTATCGATGACCGACATCGGGCTCTTTGCCTACACACTGTTGCCCTATTCGTTCAAATTCGTCTGGGCGCCGCTGCTCGACCAGGTGCGCCTGCCGGTGCTGCACAGGCTATTGGGCAAGCGTCGCTCGTGGATGCTGGTCGCCCAGTTCGGAATTCTCATCGCGTTCGCCGGCCTGTGGCTGAGCGACCCGCGCACCGAGCTCGTCCATGTCGCGCTGTTCGCGCTGCTGCTGGGATTCTGCG
The DNA here is from genome assembly GCA_035255625.1 of Rhizomicrobium sp. Lineage (GTDB taxonomy): Bacteria > Pseudomonadota > Alphaproteobacteria > Micropepsales > Micropepsaceae > Rhizomicrobium. Next base: position 10,997 of record DATEZM010000458.1, read on the forward strand.
GCGCAAGCCAGGACATCTCCGTCGATGCCTGGCGCATCGAGATCGCGCCGGCAGAGGAGCAGGGCACGATGCTGGGCGCCTACCAGCTCGGCTATCGCCTGACGGCGCTCGCGACGGCTGCGCTCGCACCTTACATCGCGCAGCTCGTGTCCTGGCGCGCCAGCCTGGTGTTTCTCGGCTGCCTGGTCTTTCTTGGCATGGCCGCGGCGCTCCTCGCTGGCCGCCCACCGGAACAAGACGCTCGTGACGAAGTCCGCGCCGCCGAGACGCGGCTTCGTCTGTTCGGACGCGCGGGAGCGGCGATCGGCTGGTTCTATGGCGCGGTGATCGCGCCTTTCGTCGATTTCTTCCGCAGTCATGGTTGGATGGGGCTGCTCATCCTGGCCATGATCGGCGCCTACCGGATGCCCGACTTCATCATGGGCACCGTGGCGCGGCCGATGTACCGGCAGAGTTTCTCACTGGTCGAGATCGGCACGATGTCGGGTCTGATCGGCGTGTGGGTGACCATCGCCGGCGCGCTGATCGGTGGTTTCGTCGTCTTCCGTTTCGGCATCGTGCGCGCGCTGTTCGCGGGCCTGATCGCGGTGATCGCGGGCAACCTCTGCTATGCCGCGCTGGCGGCAAGCGGTCACAACATCGTTGTGTTCGCGGTCGCGATCGGGGTCGAGAACATCGCAGCCGGCTTCGCCGGAACGGCATTGCTGGCTTACATGTCGAGCCTGACGAACAAGGCCTTCACCGCGACGCAATACGCGCTGTTCAGCTCGTTCTATGCCCTGCCCGGCAAACTGGTCGGCGGGCTCTCCGGTGTGTTCGTCGATTGGTTCGCCAGCCAGCGCCATACATTGGAGGCAGTGATCCCATCGCTCGCCGCGCTGCCAGACAAGGTTGTGGGATTCGTGCCGTTCTTCGTCGCGACCGCCCTGGCGGGTCTTCCCGCGCTGGTCCTGCTGCTGATTCTTGTCCGGCAGCCTGTCACCCCGGCGCGCACCGCAGCCTGACCGCCTTGCGTTTGCCTGCCTTCGGGCCCATCTGGTAAAAGGCGTCACACCGCGGTGGGCCGGCCGGCTGCAAACCGACCGGCGCCTGCCCATAGGATCAGTTCGCTTGGTCAACATTCACGAGCCTGGCTCTCTCGAGGGCAGACTTGAACAATGGCCGGTGTTGGCGACAGCCGGCGCGCTGGAAGTGCGCCTGGCCGAGACCGAAAGCGAAGTCGAGCAGGCGCAGCGGTTACGTTATCACGTGTTCTACGAAGAGATGTCGGCGGTGCCGTCGCCGGAGATGCGCGAGGCGCGCCGCGACTTCGACAAATTCGACGAGGTTTGCGATCACCTTCTGGTCGTCGACCGCGCGGCTGTCGACGAGGACGGCCAGCCGCTGGTGGTCGGCACCTACCGGCTGACGCGCGATGTCGATGCAGCGCGGGCCGGCGGGTTTTACACCGCGGGCGAATTCGACATCTCGGCCATGCTGAAGGGCCATCCGCCGGGGACGCGCTTTCTCGAACTCGGCCGCTCCTGCGTGCTCAAGGAATATCGCAACCGCACGACGACCTTGCAGCTGTTGTGGAAGGGGCTGCTGACCTATGTCGCGCGCTTCTCCATCGATGTGATGTTCGGCTGCGCGTCGTTCCCCGGCACCGATCCGGATGCCATCGCGCTCGGGCTTTCTTACCTGCACCATTTCCACGCGATTCCCGCCGGCGTTTCGGTCAAGGCGCGTCCCGAATTGTATGTGCCGATGAACCGCCTGCCGAAAGACCAGATCGATCCCAAGGAGGGCATGCGCGCCTCGCCGCCCTTGTTGAAAGGCTATCTGCGCGCGGGCGGCTGCATCGGCGAAGGCGCCGTGATCGACCGCCAGTTCTCGACCATCGACGTGTTCATCTATTTCCCGCTGTCGAACATCGACGCGCGCTATCGCAGCCGTTTCGGGCTGGCGTAGCACTTTCCTTCGAACGGAGTCCGGGTGTTGTCTGAATCGCAGCGTGGCGTCTGCGCGGGCGTAGTCGCAATTGTCGGGATATGGGTGATTTGGTGCATAGACCGACTCGGTTCAAGGGGGAGTCGAAAATTTTTCTCAGGTGCGTTTGAGGGCGGGTTATCCAACGCGGTTTTCACGCGGAGCCGCGCAGAGCGCGGAGATTTTCGATTTGCTGCGTGGATAAGTTTTTCTGCTGCACCGCCGCGAACGATATTTTGTTTCACGAAAATAATTTTCAGGGGCCCCTCTTCCTCTCCTCAATCGCGTCCCACATCAGCTTGGCGATATCCGCACCGCCGAAGCGTTTGACTTCCTGGATGCCGGTCGGAGAGGTCACATTGATCTCGGTGAGGTAGTCGCCGATCACGTCGATGCCGGTGAAGATGAGGCCGCGGCGCTTCAGCTCCGGCCCGATCGTAGCGCAGATGTGCTTCTCGCGCGCGGTCAGCTCGGTCGCCTCCGCCCGGCCGCCGACATGCATGTTGGAGCGCGCTTCGCCGATTGCGGGGACTCTGTTGATAGCGCCGGCGACGGCGCCATCAACGAGTATGATCCGCTTGTCGCCCTTGCGCACTTCCGGCACATAGCGCTGCACGATCACTGGCTCGCGATAGAAAGCGGTGAACATCTCGAGCAGCGAGCCGAGATTTTCGTCGTCGCTCTTCACGCGGAACACACCCGCGCCGCCATTGCCATAGAGCGGCTTGACGATGATGTCCTTGTGCTCGGCGCGGAACGAATCGATCTCGGCGCGGTCGGACGTGATCAGCGTCGGTGGCATCAGGCCTTCGAACTGCGTGACGAAAAGTTTTTCCGGCGCGTTGCGCACATGCGCCGGATCGTTCACCACCAGCGTCCTGGGATGGATATTCTCCAGAATGTGCGTCGCTGTGATGTAGGCCATGTCGAAGGGCGGATCCTGGCGCATCAGCACGACGTCGGCGGTCGAAAGATCGAAGACGTGTTTCTCGCCCAGCGTGAAGTGATCGCCCTTGACGGC
>DATEZM010000459.1:0-6911 GCA_035255625.1 Rhizomicrobium sp.
GCAGCCGTATCCGCGGCGCCGCGATGGCTTCGGCGAAGCTGCCGAAGTGCGCGATGATCTGTTTTGCCAGCGGCTTGACGTCTCGCCGCGGGATGGCGGCGAACAGGACGAGTTCCATCAACTCGTAATCCGGCATCGCGCCGGCGCCGCCTTCGAGGAAACGTTCGCGCAGCCGCTCGCGGTGGCCGACGTGATGCGGTTCGTCGGGCTGAAAAGGCGCGGCCGCATCGGCTGTTCCAAGCGCAGTTTGCGCCGCTGTCCTGGTATTCCTGCGCCCCATCGCCGCACTCGATTTGCGCCTATGGAATACTATCAGGGGTGGTGGCGCGAACGAAATGCGCGCAATGCGAAAATTGCATCCGCAAATGCGGCACGGCCTCAGGCTGGCCGCTAGAAATAGGGTGGCTTGTCCAGCCCCTTGGGCGAGGCCGTGAAGATCTCGACGCCCGTCTCCGTCACACCGACGGAATGCTCGAACTGGGCGGAGAGCGAGCGGTCGCGCGTCACCGCGGTCCAGCCGTCGTTCAGCACCTTCACGCCATAGCCGCCGAGATTGATCATCGGCTCGACGGTGAAGAACATGCCGGGTTTCAGCGCGATGCCGTGACCCTGCTTGCCGTAGTGCACGATGTTGGGAAGCGAATGGAAGATTCGCCCGACGCCATGGCCGCAGAAATCGCGCACCACGGCGCAGCGCTCCTGGCCCTCGGCGAAGCTCTGGATGGCGTGGCCGATGTCGCCGGTCGTATTGCCCGGCTTGACCGTCGCGATGCCGCGCATCATCGCTTCATAGGTGATGTCGACCAGGCGTCGCGCCTTTAGCTTGACGTCGCCGACGAGATACATGCGGCTGGTGTCGCCGTGCCAGCCGTCCACGATGACGGTGACGTCGATATTGACGATGTCGCCGTCGCGCAGCGGCTTGTCGTTTGGGATGCCGTGGCAGACGACGTGATTGATCGAGGTGCACAGCGTGTGGCGATAGCCGCGATAGCCGAGACAGGCCGGTATCGCGCCATGGCTGACCACATAGTCATAGGCGAGCCGGTCGAGATACTCGGTCGTGACGCCGGGCTTCACTTCGGGAACCAGCAGGTCGAGAACTTCCGCCGCCAGCCGGCCGGCGCGGCGCATGCCCTCGAAATCCGACTTCTCGTGCACCGTCACCGCAAAATGGGCGCGGCGGGTGGCTTCGAAGGCTTCGGCATCGGGCATGAAGGACATGGACGCTGCTCTTGGGGCTGGAGGCCGCTTGATGTAGGGGCCGAACCCCTGTTTTGTAGGCCTAGGGAACTCAATGAATACTTACACCGGCCAGCCGAAATGAGCCAGACCACCCCTGTCACCGCCGCGATCCTCGTCATCGGCGACGAAATTCTGTCGGGCCGCACTCAGGACACGAACACCGCCTATATCGCGCGGTTCCTCGGCGCGCTGGGAATCGATCTGCGCGAGGCGCGCGTCGTGCCCGATGTTCGCGAGGAGATCGCCGCGGCACTTAACGTATTGCGCGCCCGCTACACCTACGTCTTCACGACCGGCGGCATCGGCCCCACCCATGACGACATCACCTTCGAATCCGTCGCGGCGGCATTCGGCATCGACGTGCACTATCACCCCGAAGCGATGGCGATGATGGCGGCCCGCTACAAGCCCGGCGAATTCAACGCGGCGCGCAAGCGCATGGCGCTGGTTCCGGTCGGCGCGGAACTCGTGCGCAACAGCGTCTCCACCGCGCCCGGCGTGCACATCGGCAATGTCTTCGTCATGGCCGGCGTGCCGATGATCATGCGCGCGATGCTCGATGCGATCGAACCACTTCTCCAGCGTGGCGCGGTTGTGCACACAGCCACGGTGCAGACGAAGGTTCCTGAGGGCCGTCTCGCCGAAGGCCTGGAAAAAATCCAGAAGGCTCACAAGGACGTCGCAATCGGAAGCTATCCTTTCTATCGCGAGGACGGTTCCGGCGTTCAACTCGTCGCGCGCGGTCGCGATTCCGCAGAGGTTGAAGTCGCTGCGCGTGCCATTGAAGACCTGGTTCGCGCCTTGGGTGCGGAGCCTGTCCGGGTGACATCTTAAGGCGATTTGACGGCTTAAGGCCGCGTAAAGACTTTAAGCATGACATTGGCCGGGGTGTTGTGTACTTTGGCTTTGTTCAACAGAGGCGGGCCGCAATGCACGGTCTGTCCCGTTGGGGCGGAAACTACGCAAGATCCTGGGGCACATGCCCCATCGAAACGACGGGGGCGCGTGGGCAGCAGGCTCGCACGTAGTTTGTGAACCATGGAGTGGCCTGAGATGACGATGAAGCGGGTTCTTGGCGCAGCCGTCGGCGGCATCGTCGTGGCGGTGGCCGGTGTCGCCCTCGCGGCCAATCTGACCTCGTCCAAACAGGCCGATTTCTTCGCCTCCGGGCAGCATCAGTTCTATGTCTGGTGCGCGGGCGGCACCGATTTCATGGCGATGCAGGCCGGCGCCAGCGCCGCGGATGCCCAGATGAAGCTCTACAATTCCGAAAAACGCGCCGGAAAGACCAATTGCTGGCCGGTCTGGCAGGGCCGCGTTTCCGGCTGACGGGCGGGCCGTTCCCCCAATGTCACGATTGTGTTTGCGCCGCTTCGTTGCGGCTTGACTTGTCGCCAGCCCCGGCAAGTATGCGCGTCATGTCTGCCGCATGGAGAGCCTCGTGAAATACGGAATCGACTATCGCTTTCTGCCCAAAGGTGGCGCCACGCCGGTGGACAATACCCAGCCGGTGGATGTCGAGGTCGACCAGGACCAGTTCGCCCTGATTCCCAATGTCGGCGACTTCGTCGATATGCCGGGTGACGATCCGGGCATGCGCAATGTGCCGCTCAGGGGCAAGGTCCGCTCGCGTCTGTTCCGCTATGTGATGAACTATTGCTACATCACGATCGTGGTCGAAGAGACCGACGACGATTGGGCGAAGTTGCGCGCCAAGCACGCTAACAACTGATCGGCGATCATCCCGGGCGCGCAAGCGACCCGGGATCCGGCTTTTTCAAAGCCCGAGGGATTTTGCTTCGGCTTCGAACGCGATCAGCGCGTTGCTCTTGCCGGTGAACGCCTTTCTGGCGTCGGCCAGCGCGGCCAGCGCATGCGCCTTGTCGCCCAACACGGCATAAGCGCGGATCAGCCGCTGCCAGCCCTGCATGTCGTCCGGATTGGTTTTGAGCCGAGCTGCGAGGCCGGCGACCATCGCGGCGATGTTGGGCGCCACGCCGCCGCTGCGCGCGGTGAGAGCGGCGATGCGGTCCACGAGTTCGCCATGCAGCTCCGTCCCCGGTGGCGTATCGGCCAACAGGCTGTTCCAGTAGGCGAGCGCCCTGGGCGCGTTGCCGCGTGACGCCTCGGCAAGACCGAGAAAATAGCGCGCGGATTTATCCTTCGGATCGATGGCGAGCGCTTGGTCGAAGGCCGTCTCGGCATCGTCAGTCACCGCGCCGGCACTGGCCGCGGCCAGCGCCTCACCATAGGCCGAGTAGAGGAACGAATAGCGCTGTCCTTGCGCCTGCGCCGCCTCGACGGCGCGCTCGAAAGCATTCGCCGCATCGGCCGGATCGTGCGCGGAGAAATAGTATTGGCCCAGTAGTGCCCAGCCGCGTGGATCGCGTGGGCGCTTGCGCACCTCATCCGCCAATCGCCCGATCAGCGCGTTGGTGCCGCGGTCGTTGTGGCCGGCCAGCGTGCGCGCTGCCAGCGAGGGTTGGCCGAGCCAGAGATACAGCGCGCCGCCCAGACCGAGCACGAAAAGGATTGCCGCGGCGCCCAGAATGAGGCGCCCATTGTCCTGGCGGCGCGCCAGCACCGGCCACGCAACAAAGGAAGCCGCGATGAGTGCGATGGCGATGAAGACGAGGAACGTCAGCGCGACCATCACGCCCCCTCCGGCGGCGGACGGCGGAATTTTCCCTTGGCGAGCGCGACGATCATACCGCGGATGGTGCGCACTTCCTGATCGGTCAGATGGGCGCGGTTGAGCAATGCGCGCATGTGCCGGATCATTGGCGTTTCCTTGCTCGGCGGATAGAGAAAGCCGGACGTCAGCAGTTCGCCCTCCAGATGCTCGAACAGCTGGAACATTTCCTCGCGCGTTGCCGGCTTGGCGATGGGACCATGATCGATGCGGCTGGCCGGCGTTTCGTCGGCGGCGCGGAACCATTCGTAAGCGATCAGCATCACCGACTGCGCCAGGTTGAGCGAGGAGAACTCCGCCGTTGGGATCGTCACGATCGCAGTCGCCAGCGAAACTTCGTCATTGTCGAGCCCCGCGCGTTCGCCGCCGAACAGGATGCCGCAACGCGTGCCGATGGTCACCGCTGCATGCAGCTGCCGCGCCGCTTCCGGCGGCGTGACGACGGGCTTGGCGACGCCGCGCTCGCGCGCTGTGGTCGCGAAAACGAGCTGCAGATCGCCCAGCGCGGCTTCGGCACTGTCGAACAGCCGAACCTTCTCGAGCAGATCGGAAGCGCCCGCCGCCATATGGCGCGCCTTCTCATTGGGCCAGGGATCGCGCGGCGCGATCAGGCGCAGATCCTCGAGCCCGAAATTCTTCATCGCGCGCACCGCCGCGCCGATATTCTCGCCGAGCTGGGGATGGGAAAGGATGATGGCGGGGGCGGTCATTTGCGGCTTTGACGGGTCCAATGCCCACCGCTATACCCCGCGCCAGCAGCACTTTCGAGGCCCTCATGGACAAGATCAAAGTCTCCGGCACCGTCGTCGAGCTCGATGGCGACGAGATGACCCGCATTATCTGGGACCTCATCAAGAAGAAGCTGATCCTGCCCTATCTCGACCTCAAGCTCGAATATTACGACCTCGGCATGGAGCATCGCGATGCCACCGACGACAAGGTGACGGTCGATGCGGCGCACGCCATCGCCAGGCACGGCGTCGGCGTCAAATGCGCCACCATCACACCGGACGAGGCGCGGGTGCAGGAATTCAAGCTCAAGCAGATGTGGAAATCGCCCAACGGCACAATCCGCAACATCTTAGGGGGTACGATCTTCCGCGAGCCGATCATCTGCAAGAACGTGCCGCGCTTGGTGCCCGGCTGGACGCAGCCCATCGTCATCGGCCGCCACGCCTTCGGCGACCAGTACCGTGCCACCGATTTCCGCTTTCCCGGCAAGGGCACGCTGACGATCAAATTCGTCGGCGAAGACGGCAAGGTCATCGAGCACGAAGTGTTCAAGTCCCCGGGCTCCGGCGTCGCCATGGCGATGTACAATCTCGACGATTCGATCCGCGATTTCGCACGCGCCTCGATGAATTACGGACTGGCGCGGAAATATCCGGTCTATCTGTCGACCAAGAACACCATTCTCAAAGCCTATGACGGCCGCTTCAAGGATCTCTTCCAGGAAGTATTCGACGCGGAGTTCGCCGCCAAGTTCAAGGCAGCCGGCATCACCTACGAGCACCGGCTGATCGACGACATGGTGGCGAGCGCCCTCAAATGGAGCGGCGGCTATGTCTGGGCGTGCAAGAACTACGATGGCGACGTGCAGTCCGACACCGTGGCGCAGGGTTTCGGCAGTCTCGGCCTGATGACCTCGGTGCTGACGACGCCGGACGGCAAGATCGTTGAGGCCGAAGCCGCACATGGCACCGTCACGCGCCACTACCGCGAACATCAGAAGGGTAAGGCGACCTCGACCAACTCGATTGCGTCGATCTTCGCCTGGACGCGCGGCCTCGCCCATCGCGCCAAGCTCGACGGCAACACCAAACTCGACACCTTCTCGAACACACTCGAAAGGGTCTGCGTCGAGACTGTCTAAGCCGGCTTTATGACCAAGGACCTGGCCCTCCTCGTCGGCCCCGACCAGAAATGGCTCACCACCGAAGCCTTCCTCGACAAGGTCGACGAGAATCTCAAAGCGGCGATGGCTTAGTCGATGCGGTGGTCGCTGGCAGCGATTTTGTCAATGGCCGTATTGCTCAGCGCATGTGGTGATAGGAGCGGCACGGATCGTTATGGTCCGGCGTTCAAGAGTGCCATCTTTGTCTATGGATATGTTCAAGGTGACCTCGGCTTTCTGCATGAATGCCTGTTGATTGATCCTGATAGATCAACGCTCTACGTCGAGCGGATAAGGCGTCATCAGCTGGCAGCCATTCCAATCATCCGTCGCATTAGGACAATCTGGGTTACGGAACTGAGCCGCAAGGGCGAGCCGACTGAGGGTGTTCTCCGGCTAATGTCGCACACGATTGGCGATGGTTTGCCGCAACAAGCGGTCGCGGAGAATCCGACCGCGTTCCTCGATACCTGCCGCGATGGCACCGAGGATGAGACCTCGATAGCGATGGCTGGGCTGCGAAAGAGCTATCCAGAGCAGATGCGCGACATAGACGCTTGGAAATAACATGATCACTCACATCGCCAAGCGCTGCTGCGGCGCCTGCGCCATCTCAGGCCCCACGCCGATATAATCTGCAGTCGCCGCAAACATCTTTGGATGTTGTCGGTAATCGCTTTGTTTACGGCGCAACTCCTCGCCGGAAAATTTCGCTCGCTCCGTTCGTCTCTCCGAAGTTGATCGCAGACCGCGGTCGACGGCCGCAATGGCATTGGCCGGGAGCGCGACGGCTGCGAGCACATGGATTCGAATCTTTACCCGGATCGGGGCGCCACGAAGCGACCATCTTAGCAGTCGGAGACAGACCGCAGTATTCAGCGCGCAGATGAATTTCGCCGCGAAGGCCGGTGGGGCCAGGCTATCTATTTCTATCGCGCCGCGATCGAGAACAGCGGCGATTGCTTTGCTGCGCAATTGGGGCTGGGCGAGGCGCTGTTCGGGCTCGGTAAGTGGCGCGAGGCTATTACGCCATTGCGTTGCGCGATCGCGTTCGACGCCAACTCCGCGGAGGCACATGCT
>DATEZM010000460.1:0-6035 GCA_035255625.1 Rhizomicrobium sp.
GCGCCCCGGTAGCCGCTCCAGCCCGTGCCGCAGTGCTGCGTCCGGCTTCAGGTCGAGCGCCTCGATGTCGTTGATCGCGTCGTGATAGGCGTCCGGATCGATGTGGTCCCGCGCCATCAGCCCGCCCAGCGTGCTGCCATAGTCTTTCAAATAGCGCTTTTGGATTTTCCAGGCCGCGTCGCGGGGAAGTCCGAAATGCCGCTGGACAAAACGGCAGATGCGCTCCTCCATCTCGACTTGCTTGGTCTCGTCGAGGGTGTAGAGGGTGTGATCGAGGTCGAAGACCCAGGCTTCGACATGGCCGAAATCCGGACCGGCTCCCTGCTCCTTCGCACGTGCTTCAGCCACGCCGCTCATGCGAACAACCTTGGGTGATGGGTGCCCGTCAGGCAAGCGGCGCAAGGTTCCCTCAATCACGCCTCGTCTATTGCGACGTTCCTGCGCGATGCGGCGGAGCCTTGATCAGGCCGGTTCCACCGACATGGGCGGCGAAGCCGGTTAGCCCCTTCACCTTTGTTTCGGCGAACCCGAACTCGTTCAGCCCGCGTTGCGCGCAATGGCCACGACCTTGGATATCGAACTCGATGTCCGCGACGCAGAATTTGTTGGGGCCGGCCACCAGGGGCGGGCCGCCGATCTTCTGCACGAACAGAAAGACCGAATCCTCATCCGTGAGATCGCCCATCACCTTGGCGCAGCTTCCCGCCGCGACCTTCCACCAGCCATGGCTGATCCAGTCGCTGCGCAGCTTCTGGCCGATCGCTGCCGCGACGGACTTTGCCGTGTCATTGCAGATCGCATAACCAGCAGGCGTGGCGCTCTTCAGCGCTTCCGTTTCCAGCGCGTCGAACACGTCTGCGACCGAAGCGGTCGGTGCGAGTTTCATACGCTTGTGGAAGTCGGCCAGGGCCGCGTCGGTCGCTTTGTCGGGCGCACCGTCGATGGCGCCGATGCGGTAGCCGGAATCGCGTAGCAATCTCTTCAGTCCGGCGAGTTGCGCCTGCGGCAGGCTCGCCAATGCAGGCGACTCGCTGAATGTCGCAGTCCAGGATCTGAGATGGTGGGTGTCGACCGTCGCGAAGGGAAGTTCGAGGTAGTCGTCCGTCGCACAATGCGCCGGATTGATCGTGTCGCGGTTGGTGAAATTGCTATCCTTGACGCAGATCTGGACATTGCCACCCCAGGCCCGCGCCGGCCCTGAATGGGCCTGCGACGTGCGCGCATAGAGGTAATAGGCGGACGCGGCGAGATCGCCTTGTAGTACTGGCTGGCACAGACCCGGCGCCACCCGCGACCAGCCTTGTACCTGCACGGTACTTCCGACTGCTGCGCCGGTCGCTGCATAGAGGACATAGGAGGTGCGATTGCACAGAGTCAGCGCCGCGTGCGCCGGGCTGGCGCAAAGCGAGACCCAGCTCGCCACGCTCAAAGCGGCCAGGCAGCGCGACAGGCGGTTCATTCTGCGGTGATCAGTGTGCCTGCGCCGTGCTCGGTGAAGAGCTCGAGCAGAAGGACATGGGGAATGCGCCCGTCGAGGATGACGGCGGCATGGACGCCCGCCTCAACCGCGTCGATCGCGGTCTCGATCTTTGGGATCATGCCGCCTTTGATGGTGCCGTTTGCGATCAGGGCGCGCGCTTCATTCACCGTGAGCCGGGGAATCAATTTGCGCTCCGAATCGAGCACGCCCTCGACATCGGTGAGCAGGACCAGGCGCTCCGCCTTCATCGCGCCCGCCATCGCGCCGGCCACCGTGTCGGCATTGATGTTGAAGGTTTCGCCGTTCGCGCCCACGCCGATCGGCGCGATCACCGGTATCATTTCCGCCCGCATCACCGTGTTCAGTACGTCGGGGTTGATCTTCTCAGGCTCGCCGACGAAGCCGAGATCGACGCCGTTCTTCGTCAGCTTACGGGCCAGCACCAGCGTCGAGTCCTTGCCAGAGAGACCGACCGCGCGGCCGCCCGCGGCATTGATGCTGGAAACGATCTGCTTGTTGATCGAACCGGTCAGCACCATCTCGACCACGTCGATGGCGGCCTGATCGGTGACGCGCAACCCGTCGATGAAGGTGGAGGGGATTTCGAGCTTCGCCAGCATCGCGCCGATCTGCGGGCCGCCACCATGCACGACCACCGGATCGATGCCGGTCTGCTTCATCAGCACGATGTCTTGCGCGAAATCCGCCGCGGTGCCGCCACCGGCCATCGCGTTGCCGCCGAACTTCACCACGATCGTCTTCTGGTCGTATTTCAGGATGTAGGGGAGCGCCTCGACCAGCACCCGCGCGGTCGAACGCCAGCGCGCCATCACGCGCAGATTGCGTTCCTGGGCGAACTCGTCCGTGAGCGCCATATATCCGGTCCACTGAAAGCGCGGGCGTTATAGCCCAAAGCTCAAGGCGCGGCCAACGCCGCAAGTTGCAGCTTGACCGCATCGAGCCCCAGCCCCGCATGCGCCGAGGTGGCGCAGATCTGCGGAAAGGCGGCGGTGTGCTTTCGCGCCGCGGCATCGGCGGCCTCCGCCGCGCGCGCCGCTTCGTCGGGTTTCAGCTTGTCGATCTTGGTTAGTACCAGGCCATAGGACACCGCCGCATCGTCGAGCAGGCCCATGACCTGTTCGTCGAGATCGAGCACGCCGCGCCGCGCGTCGATCAGCAGCACCACGCGGCGCAGGCTCGCCCGGCCCCGCAGATAGGCGAAGATCAGCTTCTGCCATTCCGCCGTCATCGCCTTGGATGCCCTGGCATAGCCATAGCCCGGCAGGTCGGTCAGCATCAGCCTGTCGCCAAGGTTGAAGAAGTTGATCTCGCGCGTGCGTCCCGGCGTGTGCGACACGCGCGCCAGCGTCTTGCGGTTCGTCAGCGCATTGATCAGGCTCGACTTGCCGGCATTGGAGCGCCCGACAAAGGCGATCTCCGGCAGTCCTTGCGGCGGCAGGCTCGCGATGTCGCCGGTGCCCCATACGAAATCGCACGGCCCCGCGAAGAGTTTCCGCGCGGCGGCCGGCCGCTCGTCGTCCTCGGCGTCACCGCTCACTTGTCGTTGGCGGCGGCTTCGACCCGGCCGCCGGTCAGCCGCTGGACCACGGCGTCGAGTCTGAGGTTCTTGAACAGGTGAACCTCAACGCCCTGGCGGCGCATGATGTACCATTGCTGCGCCACGCCCAGGATGTTGTTCCATGTGTAGTAGATCACGAGGCCGGCCGGGAACGTCGCGAACATGAAGGTGAACATGATCGGCATCAGGCTGAACATCCGCGCCTGAACGGGGTCGGCCGGCGCCGGATTGAGCTTGGTCTGCACCCATTGCGTGATGCCCATCAGGATCGGCCAGATGCCGATCGACAGAAAGGTCGGGATGAAGGCCGGCACGGAGTAGGGCAGCAGGCCGAACAGATTGACGATCGAGGTCGGGTCGGGCGCCGACAGGTCGTGGATCCAGCCCCAGAACGGCGCCTGGCGCATCTCGATGGTGACGTACATCACCTTGTAGAGCGAGAAAAACACCGGGATCACCAGAAGCTGCGGCACGCAACCGGTGACCGGATTCACCTTCTCGCGCTTGTAGAGTTCCATAACCGCGGCTTGCTGCTTCTGCGGATCGTCGGCGAAGCGCTCCTTGATCTTCTCCTGCTCCGGCTGGACCTTCTTCATCTTCGCCATCGTCTTGGCCGAGGCATTGGCGATGGGGAATGTCACCGCCTTCACGCAGACGGTCAGCAGAAGAATCGCGAGGCCGAAATTGCCGATCAGACGATAGAAATAGTCCAGCACCAGGAATAGCGGCTGCGTGATGAAGCGGAACCAGCCCCAGTCAATCGCCATCACGAAACTGTTGATGCCGAGCGTGGACTCATAGGTCTTGAGCGTATCCACCACCTTGGCGCCGGCGAACAGCCGGTGCGTCACGGTTGCACTGCCGCCGGGCGCGACGTTGCGTGCGCCGAGGCGATATTCGGCCTGGTAGGTCTTGGTGTCGCCGAACGCGGCAGCGCGGAAGGCGCCGTCGAAATTCTCGTTCTGCGGCGGGATGACGGTCGCCATCCAGTATTTGTCGGTGATGCCGAGCCAGCCACCGGTAGCTGACAGCGTGATAGGCGGCGTGCCCTCGTCCTTGAATTTGCTGTAGGTCGGATCGTTCAGTGAACCGGCCCAACCGACGAAGCCCTCATGCAGCGTCGTCATATAGCCGGCATTGAGCGCGCTTTGCGGTGCACCGATCCGCGCCGTCGAACCGAACGGATAAAGCGTCGCCGCGGCACCCGATCTGTTTTGCACGCTGTCGGTCACGGTAAACATGAACTGGTCGTCCACCGCGATCACGCGCGTGAAGATCAATCCGTGGCCGTTGTCCCAGCTGAGCGTCACCGGATGTTTCGGCGCGAGCGTCGTTCCGCCTGTCTGCTTCCAACTCGTCTGGTCGTCCGGCACGGGTTGGCTGCCGCCCTGCGTGCCGATCCAGCCGAAATCGACGAAATAGGGATAGGCCGTGCCCTTGGGCGCCAGCAGCACGATCTGCGGATTGCCGGGGTCGCTGTTGTCGCATTTGCGATTGGAGCCGGCGTGTTCATGATAGCACTTCAGTCTCAGATCGTCGAAGCGCGCGCCCTTGAGAAGCAGCGAGCCGTCGACGCTCGGCGTGTCGATCTCGATGCGCGCCCCGCCTGCTGCCAGCGCTTGGGCGCGCGACAGATGGGCCATACCGCCCGCTGCTGCCGTCGGCACGCCGGCCGGTGTGGCCGGATGCGGGTGAACGCGCTCCGCTGCAGCACGGCGCGCTTCCGCCGCCTTCTCTGCCGGCGCGCCGATGAAGAATTGCCAGGCGAGGAAGATTGCGACCGACAGAAGCGTCGCGATGATCAGATTGCGGTTGTTGCTGCTCGGGTTCATTCGGACAAACCTATTGGGGAAGATGACCTATCGGGGCGGAACGGGGTCGAAGCCCGACGAACCGCCGAGCCAGGAAATCGGGTGACAGCGCGCCAGCCGCTTGAGCGCCAGCGCCAATCCCTTCGCGGGACCATGAGTCTCGATCGCTTCGATGGAGTATTGCGAGCAAGTCGGCTGGAAGCGACAGGCCGCCGGAAAGAGCGGCGAGATGAACAGGCGGTAGCCCTTGATCGGCGCGGTCAGCGCGCGCACGGCCCATGTCGTCGTGCTCACTGGACGCCTCCTCGCGGCGCAAGCTTGAGATGGGCGGCGCGCACCGCTTGGACAAGGTCGGATTTAAGGCTTTCGAACGGCCGCGTCGCCGTGTCCTGCCGCGCCACCAATACATAGTCGGTGCCCGGCAGACCGCAAAGGGGAATGACCGCCGCAGCCGCGGCGCGCAGCCGCCGCTTCGCACGGTTGCGCACCACCGCGCCGCCGACCTTGCGGCTGGCAGTGAAGCCGACGCGGAGCACGGTACTTTCGGGATTGGCGCAGATTTCGAGGGTCAGGCCGGGCGTCACCCGACGGACGCCGCGGGCCGCCCGCAGGAACTCGCTGCGTTTCTTCAGACGCTCCATCGCAGGCGGTTTGGCCGCCGCCTCAGGCGGAGAGCTTCTTGCGGCCATGGGCCCGGCGGCGGGCCAGCACCTTGCGGCCGCCAGCGGTGGCCATGCGCGACCGGAAGCCGTGGCGCCGCTTGCGGACGATCTTGCTCGGCTGATAGGGGCGCTTCATCGGGGTGTTCCGGCTCAAGGCGAAAAGAGCGCGGGTTCTATGGCCTCGGCTAGTGGGCTGTCAACCGCGCCGGGCAGGGCGGCCAAGAGCCGAGCCGGGCTAGGATTTGGCCGCTTCTTGGGGCCTTATGCCGCCCCATGCCAGGCCGTTTCCGCGCCCGATTGGCCGACGCCTATGGGCTTGCCGCTCATAGCCTTTCCGGCCGTTTGCTGATGCTCACCATCCTCTATGTGATGGTAGCCGAAGTCTTGATCTTCGTGCCCTCGGTCGGCCGCTATCACCGCGAGCTGCTCGACAACCATATCGAATCCGCCGAGTTGGCGGTGTTGCCCTTTACAGAGCCGGGCGGCGATCACCTGTCGGAAGC
>DATEZM010000461.1:0-12823 GCA_035255625.1 Rhizomicrobium sp.
CTGTGGCTTCCTTAAGTTGGGGTCGGACATCCTGCCTGGGGCGGACCGTCCGGAGCGGAGGCTTGGCTTCACGCCCCCGCGCGATTTGGAGACTCATCGTCCTTATAGACGCTCCGAAGGTGCTGCCCACGCGAAAGCCCCAACGACTCCCCATCAACGGGCGCAACAACAGTTGCGATATTTAGTAGCTTCAATTCACGCGTCAAGAGAAACAAGACGTTGGGTCCGGTTCGTCGAGCGGCAACGACGACCGTTCGAAGCGCATCGATGGGTCCGTTCGGTGTGATCGCGGACCATCGCGACCGACAACATGCGAGTCGAATCGAGATTCGACGATGCGTGCGTCTAAGCCCTACCGAATCAGCGTTGGATGAATTTCATCCGCACCGATTTCGTCCATCGAAATGCGTTCACGCGTCCATCCCTGGCCAGTCGAAGAGGTGCATCGGCCCGGCCCATCGAGGGGCGGAGCCGGTCCAACGTCCCTGTGAATGATTTGGTGGCCTGTGACCGAGGCGCCTCACTCGGCGGGGGGAACGGTGACGTCGTGGGTCGCGCTGACTCGGTAGAGGGTGATGTGGACCTTGCGGCCGCGCGTGTAGTTGAACCCACTCAACTGATCCAGCGGCGCCGCGTCGGTGTCGAGTTCGGCGAGACGGGCGAGGAAGGCCGCACGCTCGCTATCTTCGACGAGCGCGAGCCCTCCCTGATAGGCGCCGGTCTCAGCTGCACCGGCGCCATTGGTCAAGCGGGTTTCCGATCCCAGGGCAAACATCAGGCTCGGCTCGATGTAGCCGGCTGCAGCGACGGGTGGATCGCCCGGCCTTGCATATTCTCTCGCCAAGGCAGCAGCGCGCGGGCTGACCCAGAGCGTTTCCATATGCGGCGCGGCGAGTGCGGTGATGGTGGGATAGAAGACAAGAGCCGCCAGAGTGGCGAACAGGAAAGCTGTAACCCGGGCACGTCGCAGACAAAGGGCTGCCGCCAAAACAGCGGCCAACAACCCAGCAGCGGCCACGCCCGTGAACGCATTGGCACCGCCGAGATCCAGGCCGTAGCGGCGGGCGAGGATGGGAGCGGCCGTCAACGCCAGCGCCACGAGTATGAATTGGACCGCAGCGACATATTCTAGGGCACGCTGCCAGCGCGGAGCGTTCGCTTCACGCGGCCATATCACCCATAGCGCCGCCAGTATGGCGATAGGCGGGTAAGCCGGCAGAATATAGTTAGGGAGCTTGGTCGGGACGGCTTCGATCATCAGCCAGCTCGCGCCGGCCCAGGCGATCAGGAAGCGTGTCGCCGGGTCCTGAACCCTGCGGATCGCCTCTCCGAGGCCGGGAAGAACGAAGAGGATCGCTGGCCAGAACGTCAGTGTTGCCAGCAGCAGGTAGTAGCCCGGCCACGCACCATGGCTCTCCTGACCGCTCGCAAGCTTTGCTGCGAAGTCCTGGCCGAGCGACTGCTCGTAAAATGCCCCATGACTCTCGAACAGGATCGCAATACCCCAGGGCAGTACGATCACCAATACGAGCGCGATACCCAACAAGGGCCGAAGAGACTTCAGCCAGCGCCACTCGCCCCGATCCCAAGCAATCAAGGCGATGATCGTGACGGCGCAGACACCAGGTACGACCGGCCCCTTCACGAGGATGCCGGCAGCGAAGGCAGCCCAACCGATCAGCACCAGTCGCGAGTTCACCGCCAATCCGCCGCGCGCCGCGAGATACACCCGCAGAAGCACACCCATCGCCCCCATCAGGCAGGCGAGCTGCACTGCATCGGTCGTCGCCATCGTCGATTCGGCGGTGAGCAGGAGTGAGGTTCCCAGCATGGCGGCGGCGAGCCAGGAGACTTCGGGCAGGGCGAAAGCCCTCGCACACCAGAAGCACAGGAGTACCGCCACGATCCCGCCGAGCAGCGAGGCGAGCCGGTACGTCCAGATGTGGCTGTGATCACCGAACCCGGCGATCGCAGTGGTCGCAGACTGCAGCCAATAGACGCCTGCCGGCTTCTTGTACCGCGGCACATGCCCGAACTTGATGTTCACGAAGTCATGGGACTCGAGCATCTGCCGCGAGGACTGCGCGAAGCGGCTCTCGTCGCGGTCGATCGGCGGCAGGCTGAAGATGCCCGGCAGCCAAAGCACCAGGCAGAGCAGCGCCAATGTCGCGACCCAGTGCTTTGCCGCCCCGGACAGTACGCGCCCAGCCGCCGTCGCCGGCACTTCCGGAACGAGCGACTGCTGCGCGATGGTCGGAGCCGCCTCCTCGCTCATCTGGAACATCCCTTAAATGCCGATGGCGCGGCGGAGCGCGCCGGGCAGGGGAAATTCGGCACATGGGTCATCCTAGAACAAGCCTGTTTCTCGAAGGGCCAGGCCTGTATAAGGCGCCCGGCCGCGCGCTCACCCGCGAGGCCGCCAGACGGCCGGCGAACACTCTATTCTACGATGGGATTGAACGGAACCTCAGCATGGCTGTCGCCCTCACCGTGGTCGTGCCAGTCAAGGACGAGGCCGAGAACGTCAAACCTCTGGCACGGGAAATCGCCACGGCTCTGGCCGGCGAGGACGCCGAGATCATCTTCGTCGACGACGGTTCGAACGACGGCACCGGCGAGGCGTTGCGCGTACTCAAAGCCGAGATTCCGCAGCTTCGTGTGATCCAGCATGGACGAAATCTCGGCCAAAGCCGTGGCATCCGCACCGGCGTGCGTGCGGCGCGCTCCGACATGATCGTGACACTGGACGGCGACGGGCAGAACGACCCCGCCGATATCCCGAAGCTGCTCACGGTTCTGCGAGGGCAAGACGCTGCGAGGGTCGGCGTGGTTTCCGGCGTCCGCGCGCAGCGGAAGGACAATTTCAGCCGCCGCCTGGCCTCGCGCCTCGGCAACGCGATCCGTTCGCGCCTGCTGGGCGACGGTGCCAGCGATACGGGCTGTGGCCTCAAGGTGTTTCGCCGGGACGCGTTTCTCGCCCTTCCCTATTTCGATCACATGCACCGCTTCATCATCACGCTGATGCTTCGCGAGGGCTATGATGTGCGCTTCGTCGAAGTGAACCACCGCCCGCGCGCGCATGGCCGCTCGAAATACACGAATCTCGGGCGCCTGCTGGTGAGCGTCAATGATCTGCTCGGCGTGCGCTGGCTGCAACGGCGCTTCAATGCCAGCGCACCGTCGCGGGAGATCTGATGGGCTTTCTCGGGCATCTTTATGCACTGGCCATGGCGCATCCTTACGACCTGGCGTGGACGGGTTTCGGCTTTCTGGGCCAGGCGGTGTTCGGCGTGCGCATGCTAATCCAGTGGCTGAGGAGCGAGCAGGAAGGCCATAGCGTGGTTCCCATCGCGTTTTGGTACTGCAGCTTGGCCGGCGGCCTCATCAGCTTCGCCTATGCGCTGCATATCCAGGCCTGGCCGCTCTTGGTCGGCCAAGGCATGCCTATCCCGATCTACCTTCGTAATATCTACATGATCTATCGCGACCGGGGGAAAATCCCGGTGGCTTAACCATCTGCGCAAGACGGTGCGTTAACCGCGCCCCTTTTTCGCCCCAATATGGTACAAACCTTTCATCGGCCTTTCGGTCGCGAGAGTTTCACTGCATCGGCCGGCGTGGCGCCGGCTATGCTTTGGGGAGGTGTTCGATGTTCCGCATGTTTCCGCTGCTTCTGATTCCAGTGATCATCTACAACGTGATCGCACTAGCCGGCGGCACCCTCCTGCACCACGATATCCAGGACATGCTGAGCTACGATCATGCGCTCAGCATCCGGCTGTTCTCCGGCGATCTGTGGAAATTCAGCTTCGGCGACTTCCTCATCCTGCTGAGCTTGGCGCTGCTGTTCGTCGAGGTGGTGAAAGCCACGCGCACGACGTCGCGCGAGATCATCAATCACGGCCTCTCGATGCTGACGTTCGTGGTCGCCCTGATCGAGTTCATCACACTGAAGGGTTTCGGCTCGACGCCGTTCTTCTTCATCACGGCGATGTGCCTGTTTGACGTGGTCGCGGGCTATACGATCTCCATCGTGGCGGCGGAGCACGATCTGGGCATGGGCCGCGCCGGCACCGATTAGGACCTGCAAAGGCTTGCGAAACGGGCGGCCGCGCGGCCGCCCGTTTTGTTTCCAGCTTCAATCTGGCGGATAGCCGAAGCGCGCCACCCAAGGCGCAAGCAGCGGCAACACCGACGCCATGCGCTCGCGATAGGGACGCCAGGCTCCTACGCTGTTGCGCGTGAGACCGCGCCGGATCTGCGGCGCACTCGCAGTTGTGAGATTGCGTGGCGCCGAGTGCGTGTGGAAATCGCGCATCTCTTCGCTCCACACGAGGCCCAACGCGCCGCAAAGCCGCTTGGTCTCACCGTCGAAATCCGACAGCAGATCCTCGTAACGAAGATCGATGGGGACCGCCGCCATCTTGGCTCGCGCAATCTCGGCCAGCCGCATCGTGCGGTCATAGACCTCGGCCGTGCTTTCGAGCGAATGGAATTCCAGCGTAAACGGCGTCGGTTCGAATTTCCTCCGGAAACAGCTGAATACGACGTCGCGCGGATCTCTTATGACAAAAGCGATCTTAGCGTCGGGAAAGAGCCGGTCGATCGCCGGAAGATAGACGGTGTTGAGCGCCGTCTGTTCGACCACGACTCGGTTTTCGAGGGGCGCCACCAACGCTTGCGCACGCCGCCAAAAGGCCTGCCGATAAGCGGCAATCTCGATAGGCGTCAGCTCTGCGAGCCGTTCCATTCCGTCGCGCTCGCGGACAAAGGCGCCCGCGGTGTCGGTCAGTATCTCGCTCTCTTCGAGCAAGGCCACTTCCGGCAAGGCCGCGAGAATCTGGCCCAGCAGCGTAGTGCCGCTGCGCGGAAAGCCGAGAACAAAGATCAGCCCTACCGCGTTGCCCGCCTGCTCGCGGTCCGGCGCACTGTCAGTCATCGTGCCGGCGGCATCGATTCTAGACAGCGAATGAGACGATCGACCTGCGCCTTGGCGGTCTCGGTGCCGGACTTCACCACATGCGGGCCGTAGTAGGACTTCCAGATCGCGCCAGCGCTGCTATAGGCATCGAACGCATCGTCAGAGCGGCCCATTGCGTGGCAAAGATCGCCGAACTGGGTCTTGGCGATAGCGCATACCGGCGGCTCCACGTGCGGATCGGAAAGCACAGCCTCCAAGCGGGGCCGAGCCGCGTCGGGACGATCCTCCGCGAGATCCGCGGCTGTGAGTGCGAGCAGCGCGATGGCGTTACCGGGGTCGGCGTCGAGCGCCTGTTGAGCGAAGCTGCGCGCTTCAGAAAGGCGGCTCTGTCCCACAGCGATATTTGCAAGCCGCGCGTACGCATCTGCATAGCCCGGATCGAGCCGCACTGCCTCTCGCAGGCATGCCGACGCTTCTTCGAACTGTGCAAGGATTTGATAGGCGTAACCTTTTAGATACCAAGCAATCGGCTGGTGCGGATCGAGGGCAATGGCTTCGCCCGCGAGTCGGATGGCGCGACGATGGTCGCGTAATGCGTTGGCGCAGTCGGCCGCGTCGATCAGAAGTCCGGCAGATTTTGGGGCGAGGCGGAGCGCTTCCGAGAGGTCGCCCATCGCGCTTTCGAACTGCCCGTTCTGCTTTCGCGATACGGCGCGCAGATGAAACAGAAGCGGATGCCGATGGCCTGCGTCCAGCGCCTGCTGCGCAAATGCGACGGCCCCGCCAAAGTCTTTCGCATCGAGCGCGCGATCGATCGCGGCCGTGAATTGGGCCGGCACCGACCCGTTGTGATGTCGTTCCAGATTCAAGCCAACGCCTCCGCCGCGAGCACGATTGCGTTCGCGCGATTACCTGGCGGTTTGGATAGGCTCCGAATCTCTCAAAAGTTTCGCAAATTCCATCGCACGCCAATGTTGACATCGGTCGCAGGCAGCTTCACCCGGAACCAGGACGCAAGGCGGAAAGTCGATGCCATCGAGCGACAGACGTGGAGGCGCGTACCACCAATCCAGTCGCGAGCATCGAGAATCGCGGGTTCGCGAGAACATCCGTACAAGGACAAATATTCGCAAACGGCCAGGCAATGGGTGACACCGTTCCGGCGACGGCGGGACTTCGTTCAGGACGAACTGGCCGGCGATTCGACTGAGTTTGCTTTTGCGTTCAAGGCGGGATATCTCGCCCCTCCGCCCGCCTGCTGGCGGACTCCCGGACAGGTGGCCGAGTGGTTTAAGGCGCACGCCTGGAAAGTGTGTAACGGTTAATAGCCGTTCGAGGGTTCGAATCCCTCCCTGTCCGCCAAACTTGACGTCTCCATCTATCGCAGGCGCGACCATTGCGCTGCGATGCCTGCGCGAACTTGGTACGCGAAACACGTCCCCGTTGCAGTCAAGGAAGATGACGTCGTAGATTGGCCGGGGGCAGGACTGCGGCAGACAACGCGTCGGCAGAGCGCTTTTGGGGGATAATATGCGGTTTTGGGGCAGCCTGGTGGCAGGCCTGTGCGCGTGCGTCTGGTCGGCGGCAGGCGCCGCGCCACTTGAGGCCTATGGGACGCTCCCCAGCCTGGAGCATTTCACCGTTTCGCCCGACGGGAAGAGCCTGGCCTATGCGACCTTTACCAACGGCAAGCGCGCCGTGCTGATCAACGACATCGCCAGCGGCAAGGTGATTGGCGGCTTCGAGGTCGAAGACAAGCTGCGCGACCTGCAATGGGGCGATAACGACCACGTTCTCGCAACATATTCGACAACCCACACCGTCGGCGGCGCGATCAGCACGCATGCCGAGCGCTGGATGACCGAAAACTACAGCGTTCCCGACAAGCATGGTGATCTCTTGCTAGCCCATGGCAACTATCACGAGAACACGGTGGCCTCGTTGCCAATGCCGCGAACCGTCGAAGGACATCCCGCGGCGTTTGTCGTGGGATTTTCCTTCGTCGATCGATTGAGCGTCGGCACGTTGTTTCTTGAAGACCTTCTATCGAGCCACATCAGCACCGTCGTCGGAACCGGCTCGCACCTGCAGGCCAGCCTCAACCGCATTGTCGAGACCGGCTCCTCAAAATACTGGACCGACTGGTTTATCGACGAGACCGGCACCATCGTGGCGCGCACCACTTTCGAAGACGACAACGGCCGCTGGGCGCTGCAGATCAAGCAGAGCGCCGGGTACAAGGACGCGTTGGTCAGCCATTCGCCCCTCGATCAGCCCTCGGTGCTGGGCATCACGCCCGACGGCAAGTCGATCATCGTCGCCGTGCCGAACGACAACGGATCGGGTCTCAAGCAGTTCAGCCTGTCCGATGGCTCGCCCCAAACGGCACCGAACATACCCTGGGCCGACATCGCGCCGGTCGAGGATCCAGCGACTCACCGGATGATCGGCGTCATGCACGACGGCCTGGTGGCAGAATACAGTTTCTTCGACCCTGCCGATCAACGCATGTGGGACGGCCTCGTCAAAGCGTTTCCCGGAGAAAATGTCACACTGGAATCGTGGAGCAACGATCACAAGATCGTGGTCGTACGGGTCGACGGCAAGCGCGACGGGGCCGCCTATTTCATGATCGATCGCAACTCGCATAAGGCGAGCTTCCTCGGATCGGTCTATGGGGGCATCGACATTCCCGACGTCGCGGACCGGACGCTCATCAGCTACAAGGCAGCCGACGGCACGACCATTCCCGCTTTTTTGACCCTGCCGAATGGCAAGATGCCCAAGAATCTTGCGCTGGTCGTGCTTCCCCATGGCGGGCCGGCCGGTCACGACGACATGCAATTCGACTGGCTCGCACAGGGATTGGCGTCGCGAGGCTATGCCGTGCTCCAGCCCGAATTCCGCGGGTCTGACGGCAATGGCTGGGATTTCCTGACGGCCGGCTACGGCCAATGGGGGCGCAAGATGCAATCCGATCTGTCGGACGGCGTGCGCTACCTCGCCGGCCAAGGCACGATCGATCCCAAGCGCGCTTGCATTGTGGGAACAAGCACGACCGGCGGTTATGCCGCTCTTGCCGGAGCGACGCTGGACAAGGGAGTTTATCGCTGCGCGGTATCGGCGTCGGGCGTCGGCGATCTACACGCATTCCTGCGATGGCAGAGCGACCGCGTCCGCTACACCGATGAAACCGAGTTGCGCTATGAAAACCGCCTGATGGGTGCGGACAACATCGACGATCCCAAGCTCGCTGCGATCTCGCCGATCAACCACATCGCCGATGTGCAGATTCCGATTCTGCTGATCCATGGCCAGGACGACACCGTGGTGCCGATCGAGCAGAGCGAACAGATGGAAGCGGCGCTCAAGGCGGCGGGCAAGCCGGTGACGTTCGTGAAGCTCGACGGCGAGGATCATTGGCTGTCCAAGCCGGAAACCCGGTTGCAGATGCTGAAGGCGACCGTGGACTTCCTGGAAGCGAACAATCCGCCGAATTGAACGCCTAGTCCGGCCCATAGCCGAAGCGCTCGACGAAGGACGCGAGTTGCGGGAGCATCGGCGCCAGTTGGATGCGGTACCGGCGCCACTGACCGATGCCGTCGCGGTTGATGCCGCGGCGAACCTGCAGCGAACTGATGGTCGCGACTGTACGCGCGCGCGCGGCAGCGTCGAAGTCGCGGAGCGATTCCCGCCAATCGAGACCGAGGAATTCGCAGAGTCTGCGCGTCTGACCGTCAAAATCCTCCGCCAGGTCCTCGTTGCGGATATCGAAGGGGCGAAAACCAAGCCGTTCGCGACAGACCTGTGCCAGATCCATCGCAGCGGCGTAGAGTGCGGCGGCGCGTTGCGGCGTGTGGAACTCCAGCGTGAAGACGTTCGCGCCGAATTGCCGGCGGAAGCAGCTGAAAACCACGTCGCGCGGATCGCGCAGCGTGAACACGACCGGCGCCTCGGGAAACAGCCGCAGGATGACCGGCAGATAGCAGGTGTTCAGCGCGTTCTGGTCGAGCACCAGCCGAGCGCGGGTCTCGATGCCGGTCTCACGGATACGCTGCCAGACGTCGTCGCGATAGCGTGCAATCTCCGCATCCGACAATAACGCCAGCCGCGCCAGGCCGTCACGCGACGTAAAAAAATCCTGGACGGCTTTGGCGAATACCGGCTTTTCCTCGAGCACCGCAATGTTCGGAAGACCGGCCAGTATCTGTGCCAGCAGCGTCGTGCCGGTCCGCGGGAAACCGAGGATGAAGGCGATGCCGTGCGAGTCGTCGAAGCGCGACCGGACCGGCGCCGCTCGCGGCCATCCTTCGGACGGCAGAGCGGCGACCGCGGCCGTGAGCCGCGCCGCCTGGGCCGTCGCCGATTCATGGCCTGACTGGCGCGGCTCCTGCAGCGACAGCCACAGCACGCCGGATTGGGAGTAGGCCTCAAACGCTTCGGCGGTGTGATCTTGCGCATCGCGGATGTCGCCGAGATAGCCGAGCGCCATCGCGCGCAGTTCGGGCGCACTGCGCTGCGACGCGATCAGCTCTGACAGGCGCGCCTCGGCTTCGGATTGGTGCCCCTCGGCGAGATCGGCGCGGGCAAGCGCCAGCTTCGCCGTCGCATTGCCGGGTTCCAGCGAAAGCGATCGCGCACCGCTGGATCGCGCCTCGGCGTTGCGGCCCTGAAGCGCGGCCAGATTGGCAAGGCAGGCCCAACCTTCCGCCTGTCGCGGATCGATCCGCACGACCTCGCTGAAGGCGGCGCTCGCGGCCCCGAGTTCATTCAACACCTGATGCGCCTGACCTTGCTGGAACCAGGCCGCGGCGAGCATGCGATCGATGGCGAGCGCATCGCGCGCAGCAGCGATTGCCTCGCGGTGCCGGCCGAGTGCATTCAGCGCGTCGGCGATACCGATCAGGACGTTGGCCGATCGCGGATTGAGCTTGCGAGCGGCATTCAGATCCGCAAGCGCGCCTCCGAGATCGCCGTCGCGCCGCCGCGCCCCGGCGCGCAGGGTGAACAGGATCGGATGGGACATCCCACCACCCAGCGCACGCGTCGCCAGTCGCGCGGCCTCAGTCATGTTGCCGGCGCGCATGGCGCGATCGATTTCGACAATGATCTGCGGCGGCGGGCGGCCGGTATTCAAGACGAGTTCCTAGGTGTTTGCGCTACGCATCGTAACACCTGATTAACGAATTTGGCGCCGCCCGCCAAACGGCCCATGAACCGGCAGTGAATGTGTCCATCCGTACGCTGGCAATTGCAGGATGAGGCGCCAGACGGATGCAGCGCCAGCGCAAGGTCGCGCCTCGGGATTCGCTTCTGTCGCGATACGCAGAGTCTTTCGGGCATATGACGATGCGCAAACGTCATGAGCAGGCACTGCGCGCCGCGCGCGCCCGTGCGGCGTTGGCTAGAGGGCGAAGAAATTCCTGGTCCGGCGCAAGCGGCGGTTAGTGACCACCACTTGGGTCCCCCTCCCCTCGCTTCGCTCGGCCGGAGATGACAGCGGTGTGAGGTCGGCGCGATCGCGCTGACTAAAACCTCTCCCCCACCATCTTCTCGCTCTTTGCCCACAGCGCCTTCGCGCGTTCGGGGTTGAGCGCATAGGCGCGGATGCCACCGCGCGAGGCCGGGTTGTCGTTGGGTTCGGCGAGGTGGCAGTCCTCGCAATATTTGCCGCCGACATCGTCGGCCTTCGCGACGAAGCCGGCCCACACGCTGGTCGCGGCGCCTTGCGGAATCGTTTTCCATTCGAAGGATGGCGCCGATGCGCCGCCGGCGGCCTTGGCGGCGTCCTCGATGTTCTTGATCATCGCCTGGATCATCTCCGGCGACATGTGGCGGCCGAGCTCGGTCTGGATGCCGCCGGGATGCACCGCGGTGGCGCGGATGCCCTCTGCCTTGTGACGGCGGTCGAACTCCACCGCGAACAGGATGTTGGCGGTCTTGGAGCGGCCATAGGCGACGAACGGCTCGTAAGGCGTGCGCTCGAAATTCGGATCGTCGAGATCGACGTCGGAAAAGCGATGACCTGCCGAGGACAGGTTCACCAGCCGCGAGCCGGCGTGCAGCACCGACGCAATGCGGTTAACCAGCACGAAATGGCCCAGATGGTTGGTGCCGAATTGGGTCTCGAAGGCGTCGGCGGTTTTGCCGCTGGGCGTCGCCATCACGCCGGCATTGCAGATGATGACGTCGAACGGCTTGCCCGCCTTGACCAGCCCGTCGGCGCAGGCGCGCACGCTCTTGAGCGAGGCGAGATCGAGCTCGACGAGTTCGAGGCTGCCGCCGTTGGCCGCCGCCTTGATGACCGGCTCGGTGGCGCGCGCGGCCTTGGCGCGATCACGCACCGCGCCGACCACGGTGGCGCCATGCGCCGCCAGCGTGCGCGCGGTCTCGACACCCAGCCCGGCGGAGACACCGGTCACCAGCACGCGTTTACCGGTGAGCTTCACCCCGCTCAAAACGTCGTCCGTGGTCGATTGCGCGCCGAAGGCCATGTCGCTCTCCAATGTTGTTCAGACGAAGCAGTTCGCGATGTCTGCGATCCACGTTTTGACGTTCTCGATATGGTCGGCGTCGCTGGCGCCGTGGCGCACGATGATGAGATCCTTCTGCGGCACAATCACCGTGAACTGGCCCTCATAGCCATTGGCGGAGAAGCTGCCTTCGCCCGCGATGTCGAGCCACCAATGCGCGCCATAGCGGCCCTGTTCGACCGGCTGCTGCCAGGTCGGCGTGCGGGCATAGTCGACCCAGCCCGGCGGCAGCAGGCGCGCGCCGTCCCACACGCCGCCCCGCATGTAGAGCAGGCCGAAGCGGGCGAAGTCTTGCGCGGTGCAGAAGCAATAGGACGAGCCGATGAAGTTGCCGGCGGTGTCGAATTTCGGCTCGGGCGAGCGCATGCCGAGCGGCGCGAAGAGTCGCTTTCGCATGAAGGCTTCGAAGGTCGGGCCGTTGACGCCGGCGGCTTGCGCCGCGATGCGCGCAACGATGTTCGAGGTGCCGCTGGAATAGGACCAGAACGACCCCGGCTTGTGCGCCAAGGGGAACGAGGCCGCGAAATGCGCGACGTCGTCCTTGCCTTCGCCGAACAGCATAGCGATGACGTCCGACGGTTTCTCGGGCAGGTATTCCTCGACGAAGGCGAGCCCGCTCGACATGCGCAGCAGCAAGTCGAGCGTGATGGCGCGGCGCGGATCGCCCGGCGTCTGCCATTCGGGCACGCGCGGCGCGGCGTAGATGTCGAGCTTGCCGTCCTTCACCAGCATGCCGACAAGCGCGTGGGTGATGGACTTGGCCATCGACCAGGACGGAAACGTGTCGGTCGCGCCGCGGCCCTGCGTGTAACGCTCGAACAGCAGGCGGCCGTGCTGCACGATGACAAGCGCGTGGGTCTGTTGCAGATCCGCCGTCTCCGGGCCGGCGAAGGCATGATCGACGAGGCGCATCAGCCGCGCGCGATCGGCTGCGGCGGGGATCTCGGCCAGCGGCCAGTCCTGCGTGGGAAATGGCGTGCCGGCAGGCTGCGGCGGAAGCGGCGGGAGCGTGGTCATGGACGGAGAGTACGCAGGTGAAAAGCGCACTGTCATCCCCGGGGATGACAAGATTGGTTTAATGCCGCACGGTGCCGCTTCGCCAACGGAAGGACGCCATGAAGCTCTACTATTCCCCCGGCGCATGTTCGCTGTCGCCGCATATCGTGGCGGAGGAAATGGGGCTGACGCTCGACTATGAGCGGGTCGACCTCAAGACGCATCGCACCGCCGGCGGCGCGGATTTCTATGCCATCAATCCCAAGGGCTATGTGCCGGCGCTGACGCTCGACGACGGCTCGCTGCTCGGCGAAGGGCCCGCGATCGTGCAGTACCTCGCCGATCTGAAGCCGGACTCCGGCCTGTTGCCGAA
>DATEZM010000462.1:0-3572 GCA_035255625.1 Rhizomicrobium sp.
CTTCTCGAACTTCGTGGCGCGGCGCTTGAGCGTGCCGAAGGCGAGCCATTTGTTGATGATGATGGTCCACGACCACAGCGAGGCGAGCAGCAGAACCACCATCACCGCCTTAACGACCGGATCGGCGCGCCAGAATACCGACACGATGGAGAGCCCGCCGATCGTGCCGACAGCCGGGCCGCCTGCGGGCATGATATCGACATTGGTGCCGGGTGGTGGTTCGAGAGGCCGCGTGTCGGCCGGAGCGCCAGTCGGCGCGGCCGACGGAGCACTCTGCGCCAGCGCCGGGCTTGCCAGGCTCAGCGTCAAAGCCGCGAACGCCGCGAGGAGTGTGCGGTGGAGCTTCATGCCTGTCCTCTTCCAATGGGGCGCGCGCGACGATGGGCCGTCCCCTGCCATCTTCGCAAGAAAGCAAAGGTCATTCAAAGGTGGCCGAATTTGGGCGCCAAAGGTTAAGCGCCTGTTTCAAATAGGTAAGGGAGCAGTTTTTCGCGCACGCTTTCGGGAATGCGGCGCGGCTTGCCGCTGAGCGTCATGATGCAGGCCTCGACCCTGCCCTGCACCAGCAGCGCACCGCCGCTGTAGATCTTCTGGTCGGCATGCATGCGCGCTCCGGTGAGCATCGGGCAGGTGGTGTGGACTTCGAGTGGGTCTTCGAGCCGGGCCGGGCGGTGGAAATCGAGACTGGCGTGGCGAAGCGTCCAGGCCGTCGGTTCCGCGTCGTCGAGCGCCGCCATCCTGGAGATGCCGACGAGGCGGAAGAATTCGGTGCGCCCGCGTTCCATGTAGCGCAGATAATTGGCGTGATAGACGACGCCGGAAAGATCGGTGTCCTCGTAATAGACCCGGATCGGCAGGATATGCGTCTTGCCCTTGAAGTGACCGAGACCTGCTTCAGACATCGTCGCCATCCATCGGAAGGTTCATCTGCTGCGGATCGCGTGGTGGTGCGGCGAGACCGAGATGGGTATAAGCCGCCGATGCGAGCAGACGTCCGCGCGGTGTGCGTTGCACGAAGCCCTGCTGCAGCAGGAACGGCTCGACCACATCCTCCAGCGCATCGCGTGACTCGCCCAGGGCCGCGGCGATGGTCTCGATGCCGACGGGCCCGCCGCCGAAACCTTCGGCAAGAAGTTTCAAATAGCGTTGGTCGAACGCGTCGAGGCCTCTGCCGTCGACTTCGAGACGGCTGAGCGCCGCATCGGCGATCTTCGCATCAACGATCGCGTGACCGGCCACGGCGGCCACGTCGCGCACGCGTTTCAGGAGGCGGCCCGCGATGCGCGGCGTGCCACGCGCGCGGCCCGCGATCTCGCGTGCGCCATCGGGCGTGAGGTGAAAGCCCAGGACGCGCGCGCCGCGCTCCACGATAGAGAACAACTCCTCCGCCGAATAGAAATTGAGCCGGACGGGGATCCCGAACCGGTCGCGCAGCGGCGTGGTGATAAGCCCGGACCGCGTCGTCGCGCCAACCAGCGTGAAGGCATTGAGCGTGATCTTGACCGAGCGCGCCGATGGGCCTTCACCAATCACCAGATCGAGCTCGTAGTCCTCCATCGCGGGATAGAGGATCTCCTCGACCGCGGGGGACAGGCGATGGATCTCGTCGATGAAGAGCACGTCGCGCGGTTCGAGATTGGTCAGGATCGCGGCGAGATCGCCGGCCTTGGCCAGAACCGGGCCGGAGGTCGAGCGGAAATTGACGCCCAATTCGCGCGCCACGATCTGGGCGAGCGTCGTCTTGCCGAGGCCCGGCGGGCCGGAGAACAGCACATGATCGAGCGCCTCGCCGCGCGCTTTCGCAGCTTGGATGAAGATCGAGAGATTTTCCCGCGCCTGCGCCTGGCCAACGAAATCGGCCAGCCGTTTGGGCCGCATCGAGGCTTCGAGCGAATCCTCTTCGATGCGTTCGGGGGCGACGAGACGGTTCGGCTCGGACTTGGCCATTTAGCGCCCCGTCGCCCGCAGGGATTCGCGGATCAGGGCGTCGACGGGGGCCGCCTGGCCGAGATCGTTGGCGGCACGCGCGACCATCTCGGCGGCCTGACCTTGGCTGTAGCCGAGCTTGACGAGGGCGGCGACCGCATCGGCCTCGGGGCCACGCGGCGCAACGATGACAGGGCCAGCGCCGGCTTCGCCATGACCGCGCAGCATCATCGCCGGCGCCTTGTCCTTAAGTTCGGTCACGATGCGCAGCGCAAGCTTGGGGCCCACACCCTGCGCGCGACCGATGGCGGCCTTGTCGGAGAGCGCCAGCGCACGTTCCAGCTCGCGGCTCGACAGCGCGGACAGCACGTTCAGCGCCACGCGGGCGCCGACATTTTGCACCGTCTGCAGCAGGCGGAACCATTCGCGTTCTTCCGCCGAATGAAAGCCGTAGAGACGGATGGCATCGTCGGACACCTTGGTCTCGATCATCAGCGCGGTGTGTGCGCCGGCGGCGAGCTTCGACAGAGTCGAGGCCGGGCAATGCACGAGATAGCCGACGCCGCCAACATCGAGGATCGCGTGATCTTCTGCAACGGAGTCCACGATGCCCGAAAGTTTTCCAATCATGGAAAGGATTCTTTGATTGGCGCGCAATCTGTCGGAAAACCTCTTCGCGCGCTTCCGGATTGCGCTTGTGCCACCAGAAGCCGCGCCCGCGTGCCGGCGAGGTGGGCGTGCGCGATCGCACAAGCCAGGGCGTCGGCGGCGTCGGCCTGTTCGACGCGGCAGGTAGGAAGCAACCGCTTCACCATCGCCTGCACCTGTTCCTTCTGCGCATGCCCGACCCCGACCACCGATTTCTTGATGTGGTTGGGTGCATATTCAGCGATCTCGAGCCCGGCCTGCGCTGCGGCCAGCAGCGCCACGGCACGGGCATGGCCGATCTTGAGCGCCGCCGACGGATCCTTGGCGACGAAGACCTGCTCGACCGCGATGGATTGGGGACGCTGCTGCGCGATGATTTCGACCAGTGCCGCATGCAGAGCGAGGAGCCTGGCGCCGAGTCCTTCCGCGGCCCGGGTTGCGATCACGCCATGGGCGACATGGTCGAGCCGCGAGCCGCTGACCGCGATGACGCCCCAGCCCATCCGGGCGAGCCCAGGGTCGAGTCCGAGGATGCGAATCGGGAGCGTCATCGCAGCTTTGTACTCTTTCCGTTCGGCTGTTTCCTAGCCGCGATCTCAGAACAGCGTGTTGAAAGCCTGCACTGCTGCAGCCGGGCCCTGGGGATGGTCCCACACGCCGCTCGAGACGGCGAGGAAGTCTGCGCCGGCTTCGACCAGCGGTGCGGCGTTTTCCACCGTGATGCCGCCGATGGCGACGCAAGGCACCACCATCAACTCGGACCACCAGCGCAGGGTCTCGACATCGGCGCGGGTCTTGGCGTCCTTAGTCGCGGTCGGGAAGAAGGCGCCGAACGCGACATAGTCCGCGCCGGCCTCGGCCGCCTCCATCGCGAGGTGGCGCGAGTCATGGCAGGTGACCCCGACGACTGTGTTCTTGCCCACGATCAGCCGCGCCTCGGCCAAGCTCGCGTCCTCCTGGCCGACGTGCACGCCATCACAGCGCAGTTCGCGCGCCAG
>DATEZM010000463.1:0-4917 GCA_035255625.1 Rhizomicrobium sp.
GGCGCAGCGCCGGCTCAGCCGGGCCGGTGCGGGTGCGGCGGTGCCCGGTGCGCTCGGCAAAGTTCATCAGCTTTTCCAGCAGCGCAGCGACGTCGGCGCCGGCGAGTGCGTAATAGGCATGGCGGCCCTGGCGGCGCGGGATGACGAGTCCACCGGCGGTGAGCCTGGCCAGATGCGAGCTTGCGGTCTGCGCCGTGACACCGGCCTCGCGCGCCAGCTCGCCCGCGGTCAGGGCCTCGCCGCCCAGCAGCGCTGTCAGCATATTGGCGCGGGCGGGATCGCCCAGCAGCGCCGCCACCGGCGCAATGTCGGGACCGGATTTCATCCTTCGACCGTAATCGAAGCATCGATGTCTGTCCAGAACCGATAGTGCGCCATTCTTCGATGGAGGCCGAACCGTGACCGTAGTGTGTTGCATCCGTTATGTGCTCGATCCCTACAAGCGCGAGGCCTTCGAGGCTTATGCCAGGGCGTGGCTCGACATCATCCCCGCCTGCGGCGGCGATCTCATCGGCTATTTCATGCCGCATGAGGGGACGGACAACATCGCGCTGGCGATGGTCGGTTTCCCGAGTCTCGCCGCTTATGAGCAGTATCGCGCCCGGCTGCGGGCCGACGACGAGGCGATGGAAAATTTCCACTTCGCCCAGCGCGAGCGTTTCGTTCTGAGCGAAGAGCGGACATTCTTGCGCAAGGTGGAGCGCGACTGACGCTCGCGGCTATCTTCTGGCCTCGACCATCAACATGACGGCCAGAAACGCGCCTACGATTGCCCCTGGCCAGCTTGCCCAGAGGGGAATGGCGTGGCTTCCAACCGTCACGCCGATATGGGCGTACAGCCGATACGCATGTGCGGCGGCAACGGCAAGTAGCACCAGCGCCGACAAGGTTGTGAATGGCTTCGACATCTTTTCCTCCCCGACACGAAAACATCATCATAGCAGCCGCGAGAGGAGTTGTCCGTCGCTTTCCTTCGCGCGAGCGCGCTAGGCGCGAAACACCTTGCCGTCCACCATGACAAATTTGGGCTCGGCGAGCACCGACAAATCCGCCGACGGATCGCCCGCGACCGCAATGAGATCGGCGAGAAAGCCTTCCGCGACGCGCCCCAGCTCGTGATCGCGGCGCAGGATGCGTGCATTGACCGCCGTGGCGGCCTCCAGCGCTTCGCTCGCGCTCATGCCCAGCTCTTGCATCGCAAGGAGTTCGTCAAGATTGGCGCCATGCGCGAAGACACCGACATCACTGCCGCAGCCGATGACGACGCCGGCGGCGCGCGCATGGCCGAAGGCGTTGGCGGCTTCCACCATGCGCGGGCTCGGCCGTCCGCCGGGCACATAATCGCCGCGATAGAGGCTGATCGACTTCGCCGCCATCAGGGTCGGCAGATAGGCGATACCCTTGAGCTGCATCAGCGCGAAGGTCGCCGCCGAACCCCCATAACCGTGCTCGATGGTGTCGACGCCGGCCAGGATCGAGCGGCGCATGCCTTCGTCGCTCGTCGCATGGCTCGCCACCGGACGGCCGAGCGAATGCGCCGTATCGACCGCGGCACGCATCTCGTCGATCGAGAAGGTCGGCACCGTCTCGCCACCCGGCCCTGCCCGATAATCGGCATAGAGCTTGATCCAGTCGGCGCCATGTGCCGCCTGATGGCGCACCGCGCGCACGACCTCATCGACGCCGCTCGCTTCCTCTGCGCCTTGCGGGAAGCAGCAATCGGGGCGGAAATTCCTGCGCGCCGGGCCATAGGAACCGGTCGCGACGATGGCGGGACCGGCGACGAACAGGCGCGGGCCCGGCGTCAGGCCCTCCGCGATGGCGCGCTTCAGCGCCACGTCTGCATAGCCGGCGCCTTCGGTGCCCAGATCGCGCAGCGTCGTGAATCCGGCGGCGAGCGTATCGCGCGCATGATTGACAGCGCGCACGGTGCGATACGCCTCGCTCTCCTTCAGGATCTGATCGTCCCATGGCGTCTCGTTGTAGGGATGCAGGAAGAGATGCGAATGAATGTCCGAGAGACCGGGCAGCAGCGTGCAGCCGGTCAGTCCGATATCCTTATCCGAGAGGCCGAGGGCCGCGCGCGGAGCGACCTGCACGATGCGGTTGCCGTCGATCAGCACCGAATGCCCCTCGCGCTCGCCCTCGCCAGCGCTCCAGATGCGGGCGTGATGCAGCGCGATCTTCATGCAGACAGGCGATAGGCATCACCGGCCTTGGTCACGCGGCCTTCGTGTTCCAGCTTGATCAGATGCGCCAGCACCGAACGCGACGCAGCCGGATGCAGGCGCTTGTCGACGTCGGCATACATGTGCGCGACCATCGCCGGGATGGTGTTGCGGCCAGCGGCGATGGACGCCAGCACTTGGTGCTCGCGGTCGAGGCGGTGCTCGCGATAGGCGGCGAGGAACGGCTTGGGATCGGTCACCGGCGCGCCGTGGGTCGGGTAGAGCGCGCGGTCATCGCGCCGCTCGAGCTTCTCAACGCTCGCGATGTAGTCCGCCATGTCGCCGTCGGGCGGCGTTACCACCGTCGTCGACCAGCCCATGATGTGATCGCCGGTGAACAGCGCCTTCTCTTCCTTCAGCGCGTAGCACATGTGGTTCGAAGTGTGCCCCGGCGTATGCACGCATTCGAAAGTGAAGCCGGTGCCCTTGACGATCTCGGCGTCCTTGACACGGATGTCGGGGACGAAATCCATGTCGCCGCCGGCCTCGACTTTCGCCTCTCCATCGTCGTGCCCCGAACCGTGCGGCCCGAAGGCGTAGGTTTTGGCCCCCGACCATTCCTTCAGCGGCCTGGCGGCGGGCGAGTGATCGCTGTGGCAATGGGTGACCAGGATGTGCGTGACACGGCGGCCGTCGAGTACACGCTTCAGCGCTTGTATGTGCTCGGGAAGATCGGGACCGGGATCGATCACCGCGACATCCTTTCCGCCGACGATATAGACGCCAGTGCCTTTAAAGGTGAACGGGCCGGGATTGTTCGCCACCACGCGCGAGATCAGCGACGACACGCGCACCTCTTCGCCATAGCACGGATCGAATTCGCGGATGAAGGGTATGGCCATCACTCCTCGCTTTCGGTCCGCGTCGCGATGCGTTCCTTACGCACGATGGGCGCGGGATGGGAGCGGTGCAGCGTCCGCGCAATCGTCTTCGGCAGGCGATGGGCGAAATGCTCGAGCATGTAGGAAAACCAGCGCACGCGATGGCGCGCGCGCTGGATCGCGCGGCGCATGGTGCGCGAATTGTTTATCAGGATGGCGAGCCCTGCCGTGAACGGCAGAAGGCCAATCAGCGGGATCGGGATCGGGGTCGGCGTGATCAGCGCCCCGAAGATCACCAGCAACCAGCCCAAAGAAAGAAGGAGAATTCTGCGCAAAGGACTTTCGGCGTTCGGGTCCCGCAATAGATGGGGGAGACCGCGATTGGCCGCAACCGTCTCGCCGCGAAATTAAATTTCACGACATTTCCGCAGTTGGGCGTTTGACCGCGGAACGCCGCCTTTCTAACGTCGCGCCGGTCTTCCAGAAAGCTCGCCGCGATGAAGCTCTACAATTCCGTCGGACCCAATCCTGCTGTCGTGCGCATGTTCATTGCAGAGAAAGGGCTCACCATCCCGACCCAGGATGTGAATCTGATGGCCGGCGAGAACCGCCAGGCCGAGCACCTGAAGCGCAACCCGCACGGTCAGATGCCGTGCCTGGAGCTCGACAACGGACAGTACATCTCGGAGATTCTTCCGATCTGCGAGTATCTCGAGGACAAGAACCCCAAGCCCGCATTGATCGGCACGACGCCGGAGGAAAAGGCCGAGACCCGGATGTGGACCCGCCGCATCGACCTCAACATCTGCGAGCCGATGGCGAACGGCTTCCGTTTCAGCCAGGGACTGCCGCTGTTTCAGAACCGCATGGTTACCGTACCCGAGGCCGCCGACGGGCTGAAGAAGATCGCGCAGGACCGGATCAAATGGCTCGACGGGCAAATGGAGGGAAAGCAGTTCGTCTGCGGCAACCGCTTCACCCTCGCGGACGTCCTGTTCTATTGCTTCACGACCTTCGGCGCCGGGGTCGGCCAGCCGCTCGATCCAGCCTTCAAGAACGTCGGCGCCTGGTATAGCCGGATCAAGGAACGCGCCTCGGCCAAGGTCTGAACCCGTACGTAAATGGCGCAAAAGTTCCCGTATTAAGCATCCGGCGAGATTTCCCCCCATTTGCGGGGGCAGTCATGCTTAACATCGCTTCATGGATGGGGACCATAGTCGGCATACCGCGCGCAACATCTGGGTTGCGTGCCTCGTGATCACGCTCGGGCCGTCGCTGATGGCCTGGATCGTCCGGCTGACGGCGTTCGGCATGCGATGCGCGCCGGGGCCCGATCCCTGCCGGGGCGTTCCGCTCGGCGGCGGCCTGCGCGATGCGTTGGCGCTCACCTGGGCGATCGATTCGAACACCCTGATCCTGCTCGGCATCGCCCTGATCGCGACGATCGCGAGCTTCTTCTCGCGCCATCCGCTGCGCGCCGCGCTGACCTTTCTGCTGCTGCCTCTGGCCGCGCTGATCGTGCCGATGGCCGTCGTGTTCTCTTCGATGTATCCGGGCTGCACGGTGAGCGAAGCCGGCATCGGCAGCTGCCAGCTGTGGGGTGCGGAAATGGGCATGAGCTTCCACACCGCCGCGAGCGTGCAGTGGCAGATCTACGGCTTCGTGCCCTATTCCTTCGCGCTGTCGCTGATGCTGGGCATGGTCGGGCTGTTCCTGATGCGGATCAAGCCCGCCGGCCACGCCACCGCCAATCCCCACCGCTTCCCCGACAGCCGCTTCGGCGATCAGGAATAACGGCACGCGATCAATATGGCTGGCCGTCCAAGGCGCGGACGAAGCCGGAGATCGTCCGGTAGAGATACCAGATC
>DATEZM010000464.1:0-2196 GCA_035255625.1 Rhizomicrobium sp.
CCGATCCGCGCACCGACATCGCTGTGCTCAAGATCGATCCCCATGGCGAGAAGCTTCCGACCGTCGAATTCGCCGACAGCGACCGTGTCCAGGTCGGCGATCTCGTGCTCGCGATCGGCGATCCGTTCGGCGTCGGCCAGACCGTGACTATGGGGATCGTCTCGGCGCTCGCCCGCACCCAGGTATCGGCATCGGATTACCAGTTCTTCATCCAGACCGATGCTGCGATCAATCCCGGCAATTCGGGCGGCGCGCTGGTCACGACCGACGGCAAGCTCGCCGGCATCAACACCTCGATCCTGTCGCGCACCGGCGAATCCATCGGCATCGGCTTTGCGATTCCTTCCAATCTGGCGCGCCGCGTGATCGAGGGCGCGCTGGGCGGGGGCATCAAGCTCGCTTGGATCGGCGCCGACGGGCAGCAAGTAACCGCCGATATCGCCGCCAGCCTCGGCATTTCCGTTCCCAATGGCGTGCTGCTGAAGAGCGTCTATCCCGGCGGCCCCGCGGCCAATGCCGGGCTGCATACGGGCGACGTGATCTTCTCCGTCGACGGCCAGCCGGTCGACGACATGCAGTCGCTGAACTATCGCATCGCGACCAAGAAGCCGGGAGAAAAGGTCAAGCTGCATGTCCATCTCGGCCGCAAGCCCGCGGATATCGAAGCGGCGCTGGCGCTGCCGCCGGAAACTCCTCCGCGCGAACTTCAACCTGTTGGCGGCCGCAACCCGCTGACGGGCGCAAAGATCGAGAACCTGTCGCCGGCCGTGGCAACCGAGCTGCAGATGCCGCTGACGATCAACGGGGTCGTGATCGTTTCCGTCACGCCCGGTACGCCGTCCGGCGGTTACGGTTTCCAGCCCGGCGATATTGTGCGCGGCGTCAACGGCATCGCGATTCGTAACGTCGGCGAATTGCAGAAGGCGCTTGCCGGCGCCGCCGCATGGTCGCTGATCGTCGATCGCGGCAATCAGCGCATGACGCTCAACGTGCAGGGCTAGAGCAATTCCAGGAAAAGTGTGGCCGATAGCGCCAGCGTCTTCGGCGTTTTCCGTCCGGAATTGCGGCCAAGAAAAGTCTTCGCAAATTATCGCCGACCGTCCGTCTGCGGAACTTTGCGTTCCTGCATGACCGATTTGTCGTGCGACAAAATCCGTCCAGGGACGTTAGTCTTTCGGGTGTGGGGGATAAACAAAGGAGAGGTCCCCCAACATGAATTCGAGATTGCTGTTTGCTGTCCTGACCGCAACGTTGCTCGCCGGAACTTCGGCGCAAGCGCAGGGCTGGGACGTATCGGTGATGGGCGGGCCGACCTGGTCGCCGCACATCGAAGTCGGTGGACTGACGCAAGGCATGGACACCGGCTACAATTTGGGCGGCCGCCTGGAATACAATCTTGACGATTGGCTGGGCACACGCGGCTTCTCGCTCGCCGGCGACGTCTTCTACAACGACTCGCACTTCAATGCGGCGCCGGGCCATCTGTCGTCGCTGAGTTTCATGGGCGACGTCATCTATCACCTCGACACCAACTTGCCGTTCGGCATTTATGGTGGGGCTGGCGTCGGCGCCGTGCGCACGGCGATCCGCTCGCCCGGAGTCGACGATTCCGGCACGGTGCTCGGCTGGCAGGCGCTCGGCGGCCTGGACTATCCGGTCTCGGATAACGCGACGATGTTCGCCGAATACCGCTACCAGAATGCCCACGACGCGGACGTCGGCACCATCCACGGGGTCGGAAACACGTCGAATAATCTCTCGGTGGGCGTGAAATTCGCCCTCTGACACCATGGCGCTATAATGCGCCATGAGCGATTTGTTTGAAGCCGGCGGTCTGGCCGAGGATGCCCCGCGCCCTCTGGCGGATCGCTTGCGTCCAAAAACGCTCGCTGAAGTCGTCGGCCAGGATCACATCATCGGTCCTGAAGGCCCCATCGGGCGCATGGTCGCGGCGGGGCGGCCGCATTCTGTCGAGCTATGGGGCCCTCCCGGTACCGGCAAGACGACCATCGCGCGGCTGCTGTCGACCGCATTCAAGCTGCACTACGAGCAGCTCTCGGCGGTGTTCTCCGGCGTCGCCGACCTCAAGAAGACGTTCGAGGCCGCGCGCCAGCGCCGCAAGCTGGGGCAGGGCACGCTGCTCTTCGTCGACGAGATCCACCGCTTCAACCGCAGCCAGCAGGACTCATTCCTGCC
>DATEZM010000465.1:0-5499 GCA_035255625.1 Rhizomicrobium sp.
ATGAGCAGCCGCAACTGGATCGAATTCCCGCGCGTCGAGGGCGAAACCTCGCGCCAGGCCCATGCCGATCTGCCGGCGGGTACTTACGAGCGCGAGATCGGGCGCGATGGCTTCTTCGGGCCGGCGGCGCACATCTATCACAAGCATCCGCCGACCGGCTGGACGAAGTTCGAAGGGCCGATGCGGCCCCGCGCCTTCGACGCCATCGGCGCGCTCGCGAAGGGCGAGCCCAACAAATTCGTGCCGCTTCTTTCTAACGCGAGCTGCAAGATCGAGATCTGGCGGTTCGGCGGCGCGATGCCGACGCTGGCGCGCAATGCCGACGGCGACCTGCTCTTGTTCGTCCATGAAGGTGCGGGCGATCTGTTCTGCGATTTCGGTCATCTGACCTATCGCGACGGTGACTACATCCTGTTGCCGCGCGGCACGATGTGGCGGCTGGAGCCGAAGGGGCCGACGACGATCCTGCGCATCGAAGCAACCAACGGCAGCTACAAGCTGCCCGAGCGCGGCATCCTGGGGCCGCACGCGATCTTCGATCCGGCAGCGCTGGAGACGCCGAAACTCGACGGCGCGTTCCATGGGCAGCGCGACGGGGAATGGCAAGTCAGCGTCAAGCGGCGCGGGCAGATCTCTACCATCACCTACCCCTTCAATCCGCTCGATGCGGTGGGCTGGAAGGGCAATCTCTGCGTCGTGAAGCTCAACTGGCGCGACATCCGGCCGGTGATGAGCCACCGCTATCACATTCCGCCATCTGTGCATTCGACCTTCGTCGCCGACCGCTTCGTCGTCTGCACCTTCGTGCCGCGGCCAATCGAGAGCGATCCCGGCGCGTTGAAAGTGCCGTTCTTCCACTCCAACGACGATTTCGACGAAGTGATTTTCTATCACGCCGGCGAATTCTTCAGCCGCGACAATATAAGGCCGGGGATGGTGACCTGGCATCCCAACGGCTTCACACACGGCCCGCATCCCAAGGCCTTCGCGGCGGGCGCGAAGGCGGCCAAGACCATGACCGACGAGGTCGCGGTGATGATCGACACGCGCGATCCGCTAGAAATGGCGGAGGGTGCGGAGAGTACAGAAGATTGCGGCTACGCCGACAGCTGGAAACCGAAATGAAACTCGCATCCCTTCGCCATGGCCGCGATGGACGCCTCGCCATCGTCAGCCGCGATCTCAAGACCTGTGTCGCCGTTCCCGGCATCGCACCGACGCTGCAAGCGGCGCTCGACGGCTGGAACGAGATCGCGCCCGCGCTCGAAGAGGTTTATGCGCTGCTGAACAAGGGCAACGCGGACGGCGCGCATCCCTTCGACGCGAAGAACTGTCTGTCGCCGCTGCCCCGCGCCTATCAGTGGGCCGACGGCTCCGCCTATGTCACCCATGTCGAGCTGGTGCGCAAAGCACGCGGCGCGGAAATGCCGCCATCCTTCTGGACCGATCCGTTGATGTACCAGGGAGGCTCGGATTCCTTCGTCGGCCCGACCGACGATATCGTCGCTGCGGACGAAGCCTGGGGCATCGATTTCGAGGCAGAGGTGGCAGTCATCACTGACGACGTGCCCTACGCAACGGCGGCAGCCGATGCGGGCGCGCATATCAAGCTCGTCATGCTGGTGAACGATGTCTCGTTGCGCAATCTCATTCCTGCCGAACTGGCCAAGAATTTCGGCTTCTTCCAGTCCAAGCCCGCGAGCGCGTTCTCGCCGGTTGCGGTCAC
Source organism: Rhizomicrobium sp. (assembly GCA_035255625.1). Taxonomy (GTDB): domain Bacteria; phylum Pseudomonadota; class Alphaproteobacteria; order Micropepsales; family Micropepsaceae; genus Rhizomicrobium. Next base: position 1,727 of record DATEZM010000465.1, read on the forward strand.
GCCCGGCGAGCTGGGCGGCCGCTGGCGCGATACCAGACTGCACCTGCCGCTGCATGTATGGCTGAACGGCGAGAAGTTCGGCGAACCAGACGCCGGCGTCGACATGACGTTCTCCTTCGCCCAGCTCATCGCCCATGCCGCCAGGACGCGCGCGCTCGGTGCCGGCTCGATCGTCGGTTCCGGCACGGTCTCGAACAAGTCGGGGAACGTCGGTTCCTGCTGTATCGCCGAGCGGCGCACGCTCGAGACCATCGCCGATGGCGCGCCCAAGACGCCGTTCCTGAAATTTGGCGACCGCGTCCGCATTGAGATGCTCGGCGCCGACGGCCATTCCATCTTCGGAGCGATCGACCAGCATGTCGTCCAGCACAAAAAGTGAGTTCGCGCTCTACGGCTATTTCCGCTCGTCCGCCGCCTTCCGCGCGCGCATCGCGCTGAATCTCAAGGGGATCGAGCCGGAGTTGCGTTTCGTCCACCTGCTGCGCAATGGCGGCGAGCAGCACACGGCCGACTACAAGACGATCAATCCGCAGGAGCTGATCCCGGCGCTGGTCCATGACGGCCATCTCATCACCCAGTCGATGGCGATCATCGAATATCTGGACGAGATCGTGCCGGAGCCGCCGATCCTTCCGCGCGATCCGTATGGCCGCGCCCGCGCCCGCGAAATCGCCTACGTCGTCGGCTGCGACATCCACCCGGTGAACAACCTGCGCATCGGCCAGTACATGAAAAAACTCTACGGCACGAGCGACGACGACACGGCGCGCTGGCACCGCCACTGGATCAAGACCGGATTCGATGCACTGGAGGTCATGCTGGCGACCTCGAAGTACACCGGCGCCTATTGCCACGGCGACACGCCGACCATCGCCGACATCCTGCTGATCCCGCAATGCGCCAATGCGCGGCGCGTCAAGCTCGATCTCGATCCCTGGCCGACCATCGCGCGGATCGAGGCGCATGCGCTGAAGCACCCGGCCTTCGATGCCGCCCTTCCGAAAAATCAGCCCGATGCCGAGTAGTGCCACCGTCAAACGGGCGCGGCTCGATCTCGACCGCTTCCTACCCTACCGGCTCTCGGTGCTGTCGAACCGCGTGTCGGACGCCATCGCACGGCAGTATTCCGAGCGCTTTGGGCTCTCGATTCCGGAGTGGCGCGCGATGGCCGTGCTGGGCGGCGCGTCCGGCCTGTCGGCGCGCGACGTCGCCGAGCGCACCGCAATGGACAAAGTCCAGGTCTCCCGCGCCATCGAGGTACTCGTGCGCGCTGGCCGCGTCGCGCGTGTGCCGGACGGCGCCGACGGCCGCATCCTGCGCCTGTCGCTCACCGCGAAAGGCCGCGCGATCTACGAAGAGGTCGTGCCGCTGGCCCTGCATCTGGAAGAGGTCTTCTTATCTGCGCTGAAGCCCGAAGAGCGCCGCATGCTGGAAGTGCTGATGACCAAGCTGTCGCGCCAGGCGCATCTGCTAGGCGCCACCGGCAAACAGGACGGGAAAAGAAGTACATGACCATTCGCATCGGCATTCTGGGCGCTGCCAAGATCGCGCCACCGGTCGTCGTCAATCCGTCGCGCGACAATCCCGATTTCGAGGTCGTCGCGGTGGCGGCGCGCGATCCGGAGCGCGCCAAGGCCTACGCCGCCGAGCACAAAATTCCCCGCGTGGTGCACGACTATGATGCCTTGGTGCGCGATGGCGAGGTCGACCTCGTCTACAACGCGCTGCCGCCCGCCGGCCATGCACGCTGGAGCATTGCTGCGCTCGAGGCCGGCAAGCATGTGCTGTGCGAAAAGCCGTTCGCGATGAACGCCGCGCAGGTGCGGCGGATGAACGACGCGGCAACACACAGCGGCAAGCGTCTGGTCGAGGCGTTCCACTATCGCCATCACGCCGTCATGCAGCGCGCCGTCGCCATCGCGCGCTCCGGCGAACTCGGCAAATTCAAGAGCGCCTCGGCGATATTCGAAGTACCGATCCCTTATCGCGAGGGCGAGCTGCGTTGGACCTGCGAACAAGGTGGCGGCGCGCTGATGGATCTGGGGTGCTATCCCATGCATGCGCTGCGCTCGGTACTCGGGACCGAGCCGAAAGTGCTGTCCGCGGCCTGTGCCATGGAGCACGGCGTAGACGTCTCTACGAAGTCCGAGCTTGATTTCGCGGGCGTTCCGGCGGCCTTCAGCTGCTCGATGAAGCCCGAACGCTTCGCCGCGACATTGCGGCTCGACGGCGAGAATGGTTCGCTCGAAATCCGCAATTTCGTGGCGCCCCAGATAGGCTGCCGCTTCACGGTAAGGGTCGGCGGAGCGACGCGGGAAGAGCCGGTGACAGGCCCGGCGACCTATGTGGCACAGCTCACCGAACTGGGCGACGTCCTGCTGCGCGGCAAGAAACAGCTCATCACGAACGCGGACTCGCTCGGCAATATGGCCGCCATCGACGCGATTTACGCCAAAGCGGGCGTCGCGCGCGACTTCGCGTGAGCCGCGATCAAATGAACGCCGACGCCAACACTGTGCACAGGCACACCGCGACGGCGACGCCGTAGATCTCGCTCCAGGGGCGCATGGGCTTAATTCGTGTTTCCCACGGCGTGTCGCGCATCGTGTTCGACTGCGTCCGCGAGAACATGAAATCCGATCTGCGGTAGTCCGCATGCGCGCTGATGACGCGCGTCCGCGTGGCGTAGTCCTGGCCTTGGGCCAATCCTGCTGCTGACATCTCCCTGTTTCCGCTCTCAATGCCCCCCTCTATGCACCGGAACGCGCGACGAACATCGGCGTTCCGCTTCCAATGGCGTTGGAACCACAGCTGTTGCGCCAAAGCCGCGTTTTCAGGGGCGTTCCGCATCGCTATGGTGGCCATCGTCATCGCCCTAGGACCCAGAGTGATTCGCAAACTGACACTTCAGGTGAACAGCGCAGCGCGTAACGTCGAGATCGACGAGCGCGTGACCCTGCTCGACGTGCTGCGCAATGAGCTTGGCCTGTTCGGGGCGCGTTTCGGCTGCGGCGTAGAGCAATGCGGCAGCTGTGCGGTGCTGATCGACGGCCAGGTCAGGCCGGCCTGCGGCGTCGAAGCAAGCGTGCTCGAAGGCAAGACCATCGTCACCGTCGAGGGCATCGGCACGCGCGAAAATCCCCATCCAATACAGACAGCGATGATCGAGAAGCAGGCCGGCCAATGCGGTTATTGCCTGTCTGGCATCGTGGTCGGCGCCAAGGCACTCCTCGATCGTAATCCGCGGCCTAGCCGGGCAGAGATTGCGCAGGCGCTTGACTGGCATCTCTGCCGGTGTGGCGCACACAACCGCATCATCGCAGCGGTCGAACTCGCCGCCGCGCGCATGCGGAGCACGCCATGATCCCGCCCGCCCTTGCCGCGAATCCACGCCTCGATCGGTGGGTGTCTTTCCCCTCTCCCGGGAAGGTGCGTGTTGCGTTTGGCAAGATCGAATACGGCCAGGGCGCGATGACCGCGCTGGCGCAGATCGCGGCTGAGGAGCTCGACGTCGCCATGGCGCAGCTCGATGTCGCAAACCCTGCGACCGGCGACGTGCCGGATGAAGGCAATACCGTCGGCAGCATGTCGATCGAGATGTCGGGTGCCGCCCTGCGCGCCGCATCGGCGGAAGTGCGTGCACTATTCGTCATGGAAGCGGCGCGACGCCTGGGTTGTGCGCCCGACGACCTCGACATTCGTGATGGCGCTTTCCTGAAGGGTGGCGCAGGCACTGGCCTCGACTATTGGTCGCTCGGCGTCGACCTCGCCCG
>DATEZM010000466.1:0-6174 GCA_035255625.1 Rhizomicrobium sp.
TTGTAGGTCCTTGTACCCCAGGAGCCGGTGCGGATATTCCACACCTTCACCATCGTCCAATCGTTGTTCTCGCTGACGTCGACCACCGGATCGTTGACGTAGATCGCGCCATCGTCGAGCCAGTTGGCGTGGTCGATGCGAATCTCGCGCGGCGAGACGATGCGGCTCACCACCGCGACATGGGCGCGACGGCGGGCATAGCCGTTGAGGACCAGGACCGAGCCGAGCAAGGGCGAGTTGGTGCGGGCATAGAGGCCGGCAGCCTTGTCCCACCATGTATAGGCGTCGCCGTGCAGGTTCACGCCGGAATGCTGGCGGGCATAGGGCACGCATTGCAGACGCGTGCCATCGACCGTGGCGGGCGCGTTGTCGCTGTCGTCGTCGGGAAAAAGTGTCGGGTCGTCGACGGGGGTCGCAGGCACGTTGGTGCCGTGCGAATAGGCGAGACCGGCTGTGCTGAGGTTCGTCCCTGCGATGCTGCCACAGCCGCCCAAGGCGGCGCAGATGGCAGCAACAGACGCGAGGCGGATCAGCGAGCCGAAAGTCATGCGATGTGCCCCTCATGGCCCCGAGAGTTGGCTGGATAGCCACACTAGGAGGTCAGGTTCAAATCGCAGTTAGAGAAACCCGCAGCATTTTAAAAGGTCAAAATTTGCTTGCCTTTTTAACTATTTTCCGGCCCGGATTCCGCGCTGCGGCAAGGAATCGCCCGATCCGGTGAACCCCATCGCCCCAATGGAGACCAGACCCGTCACAGCGAAGAAGAAGAAAGGGGCACTCCAGGCTTGCTCGGAGAAGGCGAAAATAGGCAGAAGGATGCCGATCACGAGTTCCGGACCCCCACGCCACCCCCCGGCATAGCGCTCGCCTGGCCGCAACGTGCGGTGGAAGGTCATCTCCGAGCTGAAGAAGGCCTCCCAGGTCGCCCGGGTATTGGCGAGGATCAGGCCGGAGGGGAACACCACCGCCAGGGCGATCGAGCGAGCAATGCAAGGCATCCGCTCCCGCCCCAGGACAACCTGGCCGAGATAGAGATAGGCGGTCGAGGCGACCAGGCCCAGGGCGGAGACCGAAAGGCCGAGCAGCGACACGCTCAAGAGATAGACGACGCCCATATACATCAGCGTCAGACTGATCGCGGCGCTTGCGAAAGCGAGCGCGAAGAAGGCGAACTGCCCCATCTGCAGCGTCATCGCGAATTTCTTCCAAAACGGCATGCCGCTCGCCCAGATGACCGGCATCAGCTTGCGCGCGGTCTGGGCGTGACCCTTGTTCCAACGCGCCTGCTGCGCCCGCCAGGCGGCGGCGGTCTCGGGCAATTCACCCGGCACTTCGATGTCGGACAGCATCGCCGAACGCCAGCCACGCATGACGCAGCGCATCGACAGATCGAGATCCTCGGTCAGCGTGTCGCCGGTCCAGCCGCCGCCATCGTCGATCGCCTGGCGGTTCCATACGCCCGCAGTGCCGTTGAACGACATCGGCAGGCCGGCGCGGAAGCGACCTTCCTGCTCCACCGCGAAATGCGCATCGAGCAGCATGCCCTGGGCGCGGGTCAGCCAGTTCTTGGTGCGATTGGCGTGGCCCCAGCGCGCCTGGACGAAAGCGAGATCCTGGTCGGCGACAAGCGCGGGCACGCTGCGGCGCAGGAAATCGGTCGGCGGCACAAAGTCGGCATCGAAGATCGCGACATAAGGTGCATCGGACTGGGTGAGGCCGAAGGCGAGATTGCCGGCCTTGAAGCCGGAGCGGTCGTTGCGCCGCAGGACTTCGAGATTGACGCCTTCGGGCACGACACTCTTTACGTTGCGCACGAGCTCCGAAGGATCGCCGACACGGCCATCGTCGAGAACCTGGATCTCGAGCTTGTTGCGCGGCCAGTCGAGCCGCGCGGCAGCGGCGGCGACGCGCACCGCGAGCGGGCCCTCGTCGCACACAGGAAGCTGCACTAGCACGCGCGGCAGCACCTCATCCGGCAAAGCCGGCATGCGCACGCGGGGCTTCTCACGGAAGAGACGGAAATAGGCGAGCACGACAAGTTGAAGCGACAGCGCCGCGATAACGCAGAGGACGCCTGCGAGCAGACACTGCAAAAGAAGAGACAAGCCGTTCATGCGAGACGCTCGGACCCCACGCAATTTCCGATGAAAACGCCCCGTTGGCCGGGGAGGTGAATTTGGCGGCGAATTTGTAACGTCCGGTTAGCTTTAGCAAGACCGGCTTAGTCGAGGGTGCGGCGGAAGCGCGCGAGCGCCACCCCGCTGACGGCGAACAGAAAGAGAATGAGCGGCCACAGATCGGGCCAGATTTCGAGCGGGCCATTTCCCTTCAGCAATATGCCTCTCACCACCCGTAAGAAATGTGTCACGGGCAGGACTTCGCCGATCCATTGTGCCCAAACCGGCATACCCCGGAAGGGAAACGCAAAACCCGACAAAAGGATGGCAGGCAAAAGAAAGAATACCATCATCTGCATCGCCTGCAGCTGACTCTCGGCGATGGTCGAGAAGGTATAGCCGACGGCGAGATTGGCGGCGATGAAGACGATGACGACCGCGAACAGCAGGACGAGCGAGCCGATCATCGGCACGCCGAATACGAATTTCGCCGCGATGAGGACGAGCGTGGCCTGGACGAGGCCGACCAGGATGTTGGGCGCGATCTTGCCGATCATGATCTCCACTGGCGTCGTCGGCATGGCGAGCAGGTTCTCGTAGGTGCCGCGCTCGCGCTCACGGGTCAGCGCCATCGAGGTCATCAGCACCATGGTCATGGTCAGGATGATGCCGAGCAGGCCCGGCACGATGTTGTACTGCGTGATGACCTCGGGATTGTAGAGGCGGTGGATGACTGTGGTGAACGCGGGCGCTGTTTGCGCGCGCACGGCCAGCGGACCGGTCAGATCGTCGCTCAAGGCGCCCGTTGCAATGTCACCCAGCGCGCCCACAGCGTTGGAGGCCGACGCTGGATCGGTGGCATCGGCCTCGATGAGAAGCTCGGGACTTGCGCCGCGCACCACGTCGCGGCTGAAATTCGCCGGAATCTCGACGACGAACGAAACCTTGTCTTCCGCGAGCAGACGCCGCGCTGCGACCGGATCGTTGGTCGCGCTCACCACATCGAAATAGCCGGAATTGTTCAGCGCCGCGACGATGGAGTTTGAGAACGTGCCGGGGTCGTCGATTGCCACGGCGGTCGGCAGATGCTTGGGATCGTTGTTGATCGCGAACCCGAACAGGAAGAGCTGCATCACGGGGACGCCAAGGATAAGCGCGAACGTCAACCGGTCGCGGCGCAGCTGGATCAGCTCTTTGGCGACGATCGCGCCGACGCGGCGAAGGGAGAAGGCGCTGCTCATGCGTACTCCCCACGGCCGCGTTCCTGCAGCTGGATAAAGACGTCTTCCAGGCTGGGCGGCGCCTCGTGGATGGTCAGATCCGAACGGCTTCGATACGGCGCCAGCGCGCGGTCGAGCTGCGCGCGGTCCTTGCCGCTGACATGCAGCGCCGCACCGAAGAAGGCGACGAACTCAACCCCAGGCTTGCCGTGCAATTCGCCGGCCAGCGCGCGCGCGCCATCGCCCTCCACCACGAAAGTGTGCAGGCCCGATTGCGCGATCACCTCGGCCACGGTGCCGCGCGCCATGATGGTTCCGAGATTGATGTAGACGATGCGGTCGCAGCGCTCCGCCTCGTCCATGTAGTGCGTGCTCACAAGCACGGTGAGGCCTTCGCCGCTCAGCCGATGGATCTCGTCCCAGAAATCGCGCCGCGCCTTCGGATCGACGCCGGCGGTCGGCTCGTCGAGCAGGAGCAATTTCGGGCTGTGCAGCATGCAGGCGGCCAGCGCCAGCCTCTGCTTCCAGCCGCCGGAAAGGTCGCCGGCGAGCTGATCCTGGCGCTTGACCAGGCCGAGCTGGTCGAGTGTTCGTTTCACCATCTGGCTGGCGTCGGGCAGCTCATAGATGCGCGCCACGAAGTCCAGATTCTCGCGGATCGACAGATCCTCCCAGAAGCTGAACCTCTGGGTCATGTAGCCGACCTCGCGCTTGATCTGTTCGGACTGCGTGCGGAAGTCGTAGCCGAGGCAGGTGCCGCTGCCTTCGTCGGCACGCAGCAGCCCACAGAGCATGCGGATGGTCGTGGTCTTGCCCGAGCCGTTGGGACCGAGAAAGCCCCACACCTCGCCGTGGGGCACCATGATGTCGATATGATCGACGGCGACCTTGGTGCCGAAGCGCTTGGTCAGTCCATGGACGTCGATGGCGAGATCACCTGCCATGTCAGAGTGGCCGGACGTCGACCGGCTGGCCGGGATTGAGCTTGAGACCGCCCGGCGCGCGTGCTTCGAGCTTGAAGACCAGTTTCTCGCGGCTGCCGATAGAGAAGATTACCGGCGGCGTGAACTCCTCCTGGGCGGCGATGAAGGTGATCGTGGCGGCGACATTCTTCGCGCAGCCGTCACACCCGATCGCGACACGCTCGCCGAGCTTCACATGAGCCAGCTCGGTCTCGGGCACGAAGAAGCGGACATAGATGTTCTCGGGCGGCAGCACCGAGACCACCGGCGTCATCGCCGGCGCGTATTCGCCGGTGCGGAAGAACACATCCTGGACTCGACCGGTGGTGAGCGAATTGACGTCGCGCTGGGATAGCTGATACGCGGCCCCGGTCAGCGACGCGCGTGCCTGCGCGATCTGCGCCTCGATCTGTGAGACCTGTGCGGCCGCCGAATCGTAGGCCGCCTTGGCCATGTCATAGGCCTGCTTGGTACTCGCGTTTTCGGCGACGAGATTGGTCTGGCGGATCAATTCCTTCTGTGTCAGCACGAGATTGGCCTTGGCGGCGACGAGCTGGCCTTGCGCCACCGCAATAGCCGCGTTCGCCTGATCGCGGGCCGACGTTTGGTTGGTGTCGTCGAGCGTGAAGAGCAGATCGCCACGCTTCACCCAGTCGCCGCGCTTGATCGCGAGGCGCGCGACCCAGCCGGCCTGCGGCGCCGCGATGAAAGCGGACTCACCTTCTACATAGCCGAGCCATGCGGCCGGCTGCTTCTGCCCACAGCCCGCGAGCAGCAGACAGAGAACAATCAGGACAGGCTTCATGGGACGGCTCCTTCGGGCGCGAGGCCGCGGAACAGGACATCGAGATGTGTTTCGATCAGGCCTTGATAGTCGTAGGGTTCGGGATCGAACTTGGCGAACACACTGCGCCAGATCGCGGCGAGAAGAAGCGGTGCGATGCACAGCCGGATGACATGTTCGACCGGCGCTCGCCTGATCTCGCCGCGCGCCATGCCCCGCTCGATCACGCTGGAGAAGGCCGCCATGCCTTTCTCGATGATCTCGAAGCGATAGAACCGCGCAAGCTCCGGGAAAGTACCGCTTTCGGCGATGATGATCTTGGGTAGCACCACGCGGTCGCTGTTGACGAGCAGGGCGGCCATCGTCGTGAGCGCGAAACGCAGCAGCTCGCGGGCCGAGCCCTGATAGTGCGTGAGCTGTGCGGCGACGTCGCCGATCGTGTTGCCGATCGATTCGCGCACGAGCGATTTGAAGACCGCTTCCTTGTTCTCGAAGTAGAGATAGATCGTGCCTTTGGTGCAGCCGGCGGCCTGCGCGATGTCATCCATCCGCGCCGCGGCGTAGCCCTTGGCGGCAAAAACCTTCAACGCGGCGTCGAGAATCTCGCCGGGGCGGGCGGCCTTGCGGCGCGTCCAGCGCTGTTCGGTGGGGTGGGGGCGAGACTCCATCGCCCGATATTACTAACTGAACAGTCAGTAATATATATGCAATCGTCGCAGACCGGCTATGCGAGCAGCCGTGGGAGCAACATGATCGTCGCTCGGAATATCCAAGGAATTCAATCGTTTGGCCGACGGAGAAGGAGACGGACAACGGCCCCGTCCTGCTCGCTTTGGACGACCTCATAGCCTTCCTGCCGGCACATGTGAGGGATGTCGACAGCCGCCAGCGGATCGTCGGCCAGGACTTCGATCGTCTGGCCAGGCAGAAGGCGCGCGAGGACCCGTCGGGAGAGAAGGGCGGGCAGGGGACATTTCAGCCCGCGCAGGTCAAGCGGCTCGCTCATGGTCTCGCAAACATTAGCCGTCTAGCCCTATCGTCCAAATCGTCATTTTGCCGCCCGCGGAATTCATGGGACTTGCCGGCGCCGT
>DATEZM010000467.1:0-2937 GCA_035255625.1 Rhizomicrobium sp.
GCGCGCAGCGACTATGACCTCAACCCGCAGAACCGCCCGGCGAAATCCGATCTCACGCCGGCCGCGGTTCTGTTGCCGCTCATCTTCCGCGACGAGCCGCATGTGCTGCTCACCAAACGGACCGATCATCTCTCTCGCCACGCCGGCCAGGTTGCGTTTCCTGGTGGTCGCGCCGAACCGACAGACATTTCGCTTGTCGAGACCGCCTTGCGCGAGACGCAGGAAGAGACCGGCATCGAGCCCGCCTTCGTGACCGTCGCGGGCTTCCTCGATGCCTATGAGACCGGCACCGGCTACGCCATCCTGCCGGTCGTCGGCATTCTGGCGGAAGGGTTCGCACTCAGCCCACAACAGCATGAGGTCGCCGCGATCTTCGAAGTGCCGCTGTCCTTCCTGCTCGATCCCGCCAACAAGCAGCTGCACAAACGCGAATTCCAGGGCCGCCAGCGCAGCTTCTATGCCTTCACCTATGAGGGCCATTACATCTGGGGCGCCACGGCGGCGATGCTTATCAATTTCGGCGAACGGATCAGTGCACCATGACACGCGAATTCCTCGAACTGGTCGAACGTGTCGGGCCTTTCCTGATCCCGTTCGCGCTTTATTTCGGCTATCTCTGGATGACGCGAGTGTGGCCGCCCGGCCCCTGGCGCGACCATCCCTGGATGCTGCTGACGATGGCGGGTCTCATGCTTGTGGCGCTCAGCTTCATCCTGTGGCGGGTGACCAGCGTCGAGCCGACCAAAGGCCTCTATGTCGCGCCGCATTTGGTCAACGGCAAGATCGTTCCGGGATATGTTGAGCCATCGCCGGAGAAGACGCATTGAAGCTCGATCCCCAACGCCATCCCTGGATGACCGCGCCCGAGACGCGTGCGGTGCTGGACGCGCTCGGCGGCGAGGGGAAATTCGTTGGCGGTGCGGTGCGCAACGCGCTGCTCGGCCAGCCGGTCGCTGATATCGACATCGCGACGCCGCTTCCGCCCGACGACGTGAGCGCGCGGCTCAAGAAGGCCGGGCTCGGCGCGGTGCCGACCGGCATCGAGCACGGCACGGTGACGGCGGTCGCGAACGGCAAATCCTTCGAAGTGACGACCCTGCGCCGCGACGTGGCGACCGATGGACGGCGCGCCACCGTCGCCTTCACCACCGATTGGGCGGAAGACGCACAGCGCCGCGACTTCACCATGAACGCACTCTATGCCGGCGCCGACGGCGAGATTCTCGACACTGTCGGAGGCGTCGAGGACCTGAAAGCCGGCCGCGTGCGCTTCGTCGGCGACGCCGCGACCCGCATCCGCGAGGACTATCTGCGCATCCTGCGCCTCTTTCGTTTCCACGCCTGGTGCGGCAAGGGCGAGATGAACAGCGCCGCCCTTCACGCCGCTGCGGCGGAGAAGGCCGGCCTCGCTCAACTCTCCGGTGAGCGCATCCAGAAAGAACTGCTGCGCCTGCTGGAAGCCGATCGCCCCTCGCAGGTCCTGCGCACCATGGCGGCGTCGGGCATCCTCGGCGAAATCCTGCCGGGCGTCCTGAACATCGCGCGTCTTGAAGGTCTGGAAACGATCGAGGCCGACAGGTTCTTCGCGCCCGATCCGGTTCTGCGCCTTGCTGCGCTTCTGCCTCCCGATCCCTCAGCGGTCGACGTGATCGCAAAGAGGCTCAAGCTCTCCAACAAGGACGCCATCCGCCTCGAGGACATCGCTGGTGCACGCGAGAAGATCGTCTCTTACATGTCCGTGAAGGAGCAGAACCGCCTGCTCTACCGAATCGGCGTGCCGCTTTTCTGCGATCTTCTGTTCCTGCGCTGGGCGGAAGACCCCAAACCGTCTAACGGCATCAACTGGTGGTCGTTGCTGGAGCGCGCCAGGACATGGCCGCGTCCCACCTTTCCGCTCACCGGCCGTCACGTGATGCTGGCTGGCGTGCGCGAAGGCCCGCTGGTCGGAGAGATTTTGGCGGAGGTCGAGGACTGGTGGGTCGACGCCGACTTCATCGAGGATGAATTCTCGCTGGCGGAACGGTTGAAGGCTGTTGTTCAGGCGAAGAAATAGCGATGCCCTTCGAAATCCTCGACACGCTCACGTTGCCCGGCGATCCCTTCAAGCCGAACGACGACGCCTTCAGCCACGCCGATCATGCCGCGGTGGTCATCGACGGCGCGACCTCACTGGGCGAGCCCCTGATGCCCGGTGACAGCGACGCCGCCTGGATCGCGCATTTCGGCGCGCGCCGGCTGATGGCGCATGTGCGGGACGGCAGCGCGCCGCAGGACGCGCTGCGCCACACGTTGGAAGACGCGGAAAAATCCTTCGAGGCGCTGCGCCGCCGCCCACCGGAGGGCAATTGGGAAATGCCGTTCGCCTCGATGGCTTTCGCCTTCGAAGCGCCGGGCGGGTTCGACTTCCTGTGGTTCGGCGATTGCGCCGGGCTCCTGTATCGCGCGCCGGGCGAGGTCGAGACGCTCGGCGAATCCCTCGCGGCCAAGCAGCGCGAGGCGCAAGCCGTCGCCAAGCTCGCCAGGTCCAGCGGCCTGTCGCCGGTCGGCGTGGGCGGCAACCGCCCGGAATTCCTCCCCGCTCTGCGCAAGGCGCGCGAACGCCTCAACAGCGGCAATCACTGGGTGTTCAGTCCCGAGCCCGAGGCCGCAGAGCATGTCGGGCGGCGGCACCTCGAAGCGTCGCCCGGTTCGGTGCTGCTGCTCGCCTCCGATGGCTTCCTCGCTCTCGTCACCGATTACGGCCGATACACCGCGCACACACTGATGCACAGAGCGATGGCGAAGAGCCTCGGCATTCTCGCCGACGAATTGCGCGAGATCGAGGATGCCGATCCGCAAGGTCACAAACATCCCCGCTTCAAGAAAAGCGACGACGCGACGGCGGTGTTGTTGCGGCTGGCCTAGCCTGGCGCGCCGTGCATCAGCATCATGCCGCCC
>DATEZM010000468.1:0-7494 GCA_035255625.1 Rhizomicrobium sp.
CGAATATCCCATCACCGCCGCACGGGCGACGCCGGCCGCATCCATGACGGAGACAATGTCGCTCACCATCTTGTCGCCATAGGCGGCATCATCGTGCGGCTTGTCGCTGTCGCCGTGGCCGCGACAATCCATCGCGACGACTCGCAATCCGCTTTTGGTCAGCGTGTTGTACCAGCCGGTGTCGCGCCAGTTCTGCACCCGGCTGGACGCAAAGCCGTGGACGAGGACGATGGTATCGGCGCCGTCACCGACAATCTCGTAGGCGATGCGGACGCCATCAGGCGCTTTCGCGAATTTAGTCACGGTGCAAACCTCGGGTCACGGCTACAGATGAAATCGGAAATAGGGCAGTTGTGGGACTTGAGCGGGCCATATGAGCGACACACCGAAATAAATCGTCAGGGCGCCGAGCGCCCGAGTCCACATTAGACCGGTCTGCTTCCAGGCGGCCTGCACTCGGGCGGCATGAGAAATTTCTGCCATGTAGGTTCTTACCAGGTCCGGCCGCAGTAGCATCCAGCCGCCGGCGCCCGCGGCGACCAGGCCGCTAAGCACACGAAACAATTCGTCTCCATGTTCGGGCCAGATGGCGGCGGCGAGAAGCGTCAGCGCCACGAGAACAGTCAAAACTCGGACCACGACCCGACGCATCAGTGTCCTCTTAGCCGCCGAAGCGACGACCTTCGCAAAGCCGCGCCGGACTGTCTATGATGCCCGGGTCGCCGCGAAAGGCTCCGTTATGTCGTTGGAACAGTTGAAGAAAGACGTCTGCGCCGCTATCGATGGCGCACGTGCCGAGCTGCTCGCGCTGAGCCATGCGATCCATGACGAACCGGAGCTCGCACTCGAGGAATTCAAAGCGGCGAAGCGGCTTTCGGACGCGGTCGAGGGCCATGGCATCAAGGTCCAACGCAACGCGTTCGGACTGGAAACCGGCTATGCCGCCGAGTTCGGAAAAGATGGCGCGCCGACCGTTGCAATACTGTCGGAATACGATGCCCTGCCCGGCATCGGTCATGCCTGCGGCCACAACATCATCGCCACCAGTGGCTATGGCGCCGCGATTGCGCTGTCGAAGCTGGGCAGCAGGCTGCCCGGTCGTGTGCGCTATCTCGGCACGCCGGCGGAGGAACGCTTCGGCGGCAAGGAGATCATGGCGCGCGAGGGCGCCTTCGACGGCACCGACGCCGCGATGATGATCCATCCCTCCAACCAGAATCTCGTCACCATGCCCTGCATTGCAATCGCCGAGGTCGAGGCGATCTTCCACGGCCGCTCGGCGCATGCCTCGGCGATGCCCTACCGCGGACTGAATGCGCTTGATGGCGTCGTGACCTCCTATCAGGCGATCGCGCAATTGCGTCAGCACATCCGCAACACCGATCGCATACATGGCATCATCACCGAGGGTGGGCTGGCGCCCAACATCGTGCCGGCGCGCGCCGCCTGCCGCTTCTTCGTCCGCGCGGTCGATGCGCACGAGCTGGCGCCGCTGAAAGCGCGCGTGCAGAAATGCTTCGAGGCCGGCGCGCTCGCCACCGGTTGCAAGCTGGAGGTGCATTGGGGTGATACGGATTACCTCGATCTCAAGACCAACTGGCCGATGGCGGAAATGTACGAGAAGAATGCGATGGCCCTGGGGCGTGAGTTCTTCCCGGTGAAGGATCTGCCGGCCGGCTATGCGGGCTCGACCGACATGGGCAATGTCAGCCACCGCGTGCCGTCGATCCATCCGATGCTTGGCGTCGCGCCGGCGGGCGTCATCATCCACAATCCGGAATTCACCCGCTATGCAGCGTCGGAAACCGGCGACCAGGCGGTGATCGACGGCGCCAAATCGCTCGCGATGACCGCGCTCGATCTGATGGCCGATCCGGCGATGCTGGCCCAGGCCCGCGCCGACTTCGCTGCGACCGCCGAGGTGTCGCAGGCAGCGATCGCCAGATCGCGCGAGCCGCTGAAGCACGACCATCATGGCCATGGCGGCTGTGGCTGCGCATGAGAGTTTGGCTGCTCGTCGCCGCGATCAATGGCGCGCTCGCGGTCGCTGCCGGTGCCTTCGGCGCGCATGGTCTGCAAGGGCGGCTCGACGCGCACGCGCTGTCGGTGTTCGAGACGGCGGCGCGCTATCAAATGTACCACGCGCTCGCGATCGGACTGGCCGCCTTCGCCATACGTGACGCAGCGGCAGGCGCGGCGGCAACAGCCTGCGCATTTTTCCTCGCCGGCATATTGCTCTTCTGCGGATCGCTCTATCTTCTGGCGCTGACGGGTGCAAAGCCGCTCGGCTTCGTCACGCCGTTCGGGGGCTTGAGTTTCATCATCGGGTGGTGCGCGTTGGCGCTCGCCGCCATGCGGTTGAGGGCGTAATGCGCAAGGACGAGCACATTCTCATCGCCGGCAGCGGCATCGCGGGACTTGGCGCCGCGCTGGCATTCGGCGGTGGCGCGCGCCGCGTCACACTGCTCGACCGCGATCCGCCGCCGCCCGCCGGATCGGCCGAAGATGCGTTCTACGGCTGGGAGCGTCGTGGCGCGACGCAGCTGCGCCACAGCCATGCGTTCTTGGGCCGCCTGACTGCGCTCATCCGTGACCGCTATCCGGACCTGATGGCCGAACTGCTTCGCGAAGGCACGCGCCTGTTCGGCTTCGAGGACGGGTTGTCGCCGGCACAGGCCAAGGACTATCGCCCTGTGGCCGGCGACGAGGATCTGAAGCTGCTGTTCAGCCGCCGCACGACGCTGGAGCTGATCCTGCGGCGCTATGCGGCGAAACTGCCGGGCGTGACGTTCGTCACCGATGCCGGCGTGCGCGGCCTCATCACGCGGCGCAACGGAAACCGGCTCGTACTCGAAGGACTCAAAGTCGAGCGCGACGGCGCGGTCGAGGAGATGCGCGCCGACATCGTGGTCGATGCAACGGGACGCAACACACCGTTCCCCGAATGGCTGCGCGGCGAAGGCGTGACCGTACGCGAGGAATCGAGCCCCTGCGGCATTCTCTATTACACACGCCACTACAAACTGCGTGACGGTCAGAGCGAGCCGCCGCGTGAGGGCGCGCCGCAGGGCGGCGCCGATCTCGGTTACATCAAGTTCGGCGTCTTCATTGCCGACAACCGGCACTTCTCCGTGACGCTCGCAGTACCGGAGATCGAGACCCAGCTGCGCACCGCCGTGGTCAAGCCGGAAATCTTCGACGGTGCCTGCATGGCGATGCCCGGTGCGGCGCGTTGGGTCGATCCGGTACGCTCCGAACCGGTCAGCCGCGTGTTCTCGATGGGTGAGCTGCACAATGTGTGGCGCCACTTCCTCAAAGACGGCGAGGCACAGGTGCTGAATTTCTTCGCGCTCGGCGACGCGGCAATCCGCACCAATCCGCTCTATGGCCGTGGCTGCTCCTCCGGCGTGGTCGAAGCGCATCTGCTGCGCGCCACGCTGGATGCGAGCGCCGATCCGGTAGCGCGGGCGAAGAAATACGAAACCGACCTCAACCAGGCGATCCGGCCGTACTTCGACTCGATGGTGCAACTCGATCTCAATGCCATCCGCCGCGCGGAGCACGAGCGCGATCCCGGCTATCGTCCCGGTTATCGCGCCCGCATGGCCAGGAGCTTCACGGAGGACGGGCTGATGCCGGCGCAGCGCGGCGATGTCGAAGTCAGCCGTGCGCTCAGTCGCGTCTTCCACATGCTCGATGAACCGACAGCCTTCCTGAAGCGACCGGCGATTATGGCGCGCATCCTGTCGCATTGGGCGATGTCGAAGGCGGAGAAAGAACGGCGTGGACTCTATCCGCCCAAAGCCGGGCCCGACCGCGCGGGGATGTTGAAGCTGCTCAAGATCGCCGCCTAGCCGCCTCACACTCCGGAGAAACACGATGGTCACCTTTCCCGAACCGCATTTCGTCAAGACCAACGGCATTGACATGGCGGTGTATGAGATGGGCCCAAAGGACGGCGTGCCGGTGGTGATGTGCCATGGCTTTCCGGAACTCGCCTATTCCTGGCGCCATCAGCTGCCGGCCCTCGCCGCCGCCGGCTTCCGCGCCATCGCGCCGGACCAGCGCGGCTATGGCCGCACCACGCGGCCGCCGGCCGTCACCGACTACGACATCGAGCATCTGACCGACGATCTCGCCGGCATGCTCTATGCGCTCGGACTCAAGGACGCGATCTTCTGCGGCCATGACTGGGGCGGGATCGTGAGCTGGCAAATGCCGTTGCGCCATCCGTCCCGTGTGCGCGGCAGCATCGGCGTCAACACACCCTTCCTGGCGCGTGGGCCGATGGATCCGATCGCGATGATGCGCATGGCGTTCGGCGAGGACATGTACATCGTCATGTTCCAGAAGCCCGGCGTGGCCGATGCGGCCCTCGCCAAGGATGTCGGCAAGTCGTTCCGCTTCTTCATGCGCAAATCGGGGATGAAGGCGGCGGACTATGCCAAGCTGCCGGCCGAGCAGCGCAATCTGGCGCTCGTCAAGGCGCTGGAGACCGATGAAACCGGCTGGGGTGGCGGTCAGCCGCTTCTTAATGACGCGGAGATGAAATACTTCGTCGACACCTTCACCAAAACCGGCTTCAGCGGCGGCATCAACTGGTATCGCAATTTCACGCGCAACTGGGAACTGAGCGCCGGCCAGGAGCAGGAGGTCCGTGTGCCCGGTCTGATGATCATGGCTGAGGACGACATCGTGCTCTCGCCAGCCATGGCCGAGGGGATGGAGCAATACGTGCCTGACCTTGAGAAGGCATTGATCAAGGATTGCGGACACTGGACCCAGCAGGAACACCCCAACCAGGTCAACGCGATCATGGTCGACTGGCTGAAACGACGCTTCGGTTAAGCCGTCCCTGCGGCATGGAGAATTTCGTGCGTCCCATTCGAGGTATCGTCGCGGCGTGTTTCGCCATTGCGGTGGCTGGCTGTTCGCCGCCGTCGCTGCAGACCGATGGCAAGGAAGCCGCCCGCATAGAGATCACGCCGCTCAAGACCTATGGCGCCTTGCAGTCGAAGGCGATGCTCTGGCTGGCTGGCGTGAAAGGCATCGGCGCACAGAACACGATCGATTGCTATCGCATCGTCTATCCCTCGACCGACGGGGCAGGACGCCCGATCCGGCTGAGCGCCCTGCTGGCACTGCCGCACGGAAGAGTGGCGCGCGGTCTTGTCAGCTTTCAGCACGGCACAACGACCGACCGCGACTTCGTACCCTCGAATCTGAGCACGGATGGACTTGCCGCCGCAGTCCTGTTTGCCGGCAACGGTTATGCCGCGATCGCGCCCGACTACATCGGACTTGGAGCGTCGAAAGGGCCGCATCCCTACTACGTCGCCGCCGACACGGCACGCGCTGTGGTCGATTTGATTCACGCGGTCCGCCATATACAAGGCGTTCCGTCGAGCCCGCCATTCCTGATGGGATTTTCGGAAGGCGGTTATGCCAGTCTCGCGGCGCAGCGCGCCCTCGAAGGCGGCGGCGAAAAAGTGCTCGGCACCGCTGCCGTCGCCGGCGCCTATAACCTGCGTGCCATCGCTATTCCCTTCGAGTTGAAAGGCGCGTCGCCGCAGGCCTCGACCTATCTCGCCCTGTGGGTTCGCGGTTACGCAACACGTTACGGCCATCCGCTGGACACCGCCTTTACTGCCAAGTACGCAGCGCTGGTGCCCCAGTTGTTCGATACGCCGCACGATCCGGCCGATGTGGCCAAAGCGTTGCCAAGCGATCCTCGCGCCCTGTTCCGGCCGGAGGTGCTCGACGCCCTGGACGGCAAGGGCCACCATTGGCTGGTCGACGCGCTGCAGCAGAACGAGATGGGCGACTGGACCGCCCGGGCCCCGATGCGTCTCTATTATGGCCGCAACGACGTCGATGTTCCGGCGCTGGAATCCGTCACCGCAGCCCGCCTGATCGCAGCGCATGGCTCCGACGCGACGGCCGTGGATGTGGGTGCCGTCGATCACGGAGGCTCGGTTCTCGCGGCTGCACCGTTGGCGCTCGACTGGTTGCGCCGTCTGTCCAGGACGCCGTAAGCGGGCGTTCCCATGCCGAACCGGGACGCTGGCCCGACCCGGCGGCCCATGACAAACTGCGACCCATGGCCGAATCCGCCACCGAGATCGATACCTTTTCCTACGCCGACCCGGCCGATCCGCGGCTGAAGCGGTTCTTCATCCGCATCGTCGAGCGCGTCACTGGCCAGCCCTATCTGAAGTGGCTTTATGAGGACAACCGCGCCAACCCGGTGCCGGGCGAGGATTTCTGGGACGCGGCAATCCGCAAGCTCGAACTCAAGCTCAAATACAATGAGGAGGCGCTGGCGCAGTGGCCGAAAACCGGCCCGCTCGTGATCGTCGCCAATCATCCCTTCGGCGTGCTCGACGGACTCATCATCTGCCACATCGTCAGCCGGGTGCGGAAAGACTTCCGTGTGCTGACAAACGCGGTGCTTCTGCGCGCGGAAGAAGTGAAGACCTTTCTCCTGCCGGTCGATTTCGCCGAAACCGAGGACGCGCTGAAGACCAATCTGCGCACCCGTGCCGAGGCCAAGAACCATCTGATGAAGGGCGGCTGCCTCGTCGTGTTTCCGGCCGGCGGTGTTTCGACCACGCCGACCATCTGGCACAAGCGCGCGACGGACGCGGAGTGGAAGAACCTGACAGCGCGGCTGATCAGCCAGGCAAAGGCCGCCGTGGCGCCGGTATATTTTGCCGGTCAGAACAGCCGGTTGTTCCAGGTCGCGAGTCATATTTCCGTGACGCTGCGCTTGTCATTGCTGTTCAAAGAGGTCCATGACCGCATCGGCAGCGAGGTGCATCTGCGGCTCGGCGACGTACTACCTTACGAGCGCATCGCCGGCATGAACGACCGCCAGTCGGTGATGGACAAGCTGAAGGAGATCACCTACTCGCTCGGCGAAGGCGTTCCGCGCAAACTGCCGCGCACGCGCGTCAAGCGGCCCAAGCGCGCGCCGGGTGCGCCGGCATGTCCATGAGCGCGCGGCCGCGCGTCGGCCTTTTCGTCACCTGCCTTGTCGATCTGGTACGGCCGCAGGTCGGCTTCGCATCGGTCAAACTGCTCGAGGCGGCCGGGTGCGATGTCGAGGTGCCAGAGTCACAGACCTGTTGCGGCCAGCCGGCCTGGAACGCCGGCGCCGATCGCGATGCGACCCAGATCGCGCGCAACGTCATCGCCGCCTTTGAGGGTTTCGACTATGTCGTGGCGCCGTCCGGCTCCTGCGCCGGAATGATCAAGCGGCACTATCCCGAAGTGTTCGAGAAAGACGCGGCCTGGCTGCCGCGCGCCCGCGCGCTGGCCGCCAAGACCCATGAACTTCTCTCCTTCCTGGTGAAGGTGCGCGGGATGACCGGCGTTACGGCGGCCTATGCGGGTAAGGTCTGCTATCACGATTCCTGTTCCTCGCTGCGCGAGATGGGCGTCAAGGCCGAGCCGCGCACGTTGCTGGCGGGTGTGACCGGCACATCCGTCAGC
>DATEZM010000469.1:0-3402 GCA_035255625.1 Rhizomicrobium sp.
TCCGGCCTAGCCAAGAAAGACAAGAGGGTCGCCGAGCCGATGAGTGACAGCGATGTCGCCGACGTGATTTCGGGCTTCGCCAATTCGGCGCGCTACGCGAAAGAGCTCGGCTTCGACGGTGTCGAGCTTCACGGCGCCCACGGCTATCTGATCGACCAGTTCTTCTGGGAAGGCACGAACGAGCGCGGCGACAAGTATGGCGGCAGCCTGGAAGCCCGTTCGAACTTCGCCGCCGATATCGCCCGCGCCGTGCGCGCCGCGGTGGGTGCGGACTTCCCGATCCTGCTGCGCTTCTCGCAATGGAAGCAGCAGGATTTCGCCGCGAAGCTCGCGCACACGCCGAAGGAGCTCGAGATATTCCTCAAGCCCCTGATCGACGCCGGCGTCGACATCTTCCATTGCTCGACGCGCCGCTTCTGGGAGCCGGAGTTCGATGGCTCCGACATGAACCTTGCCGGCTGGACCAAGAAACTCTCGGGCAAGCCGACGATCAGCGTCGGCTCCGTCAGCCTCAACATGGATTTCATCACCGCCTTCCGCCAGGCCGGCGCGGAGATATCCGGCATCGACAAGCTGATCGAAATGATGGACCGCGGCGACTTCGACCTGATCGCGGTCGGCCGCGCCCTGATCGTCAACCCCGACTGGGCCAACAAGGTCCGCGCCGGCAAGCTGAGTGAGCTCGTGCCTTATTCGCCAGAGGCGCTGGCGACGCTGATGTGAAATACCCTAGAGTGTCTGGTGAGGGGACGCCGCATGCCGCTTTACATCGACATCCACGACATTCCGGGAGCGACACCGGAGGATGTTGCGAAGGCGCACGCACTCGATGTGCAGTGCCAGGACAAGCACGGCGTCAACTACTTCAAATATTGGGTGAACGAGAAGAAGGGAATGGCCTTCTGCATGTGTTCCGCGCCGAGCGCCGAAGCGGCGGACGCGGTGCATCGCGAGGCCCATGCAATGGGCGCATCGCGCATCATGGAAGTGACCCCGGAAATGGCCGAGGCCTTCATGGGCGCGGCCGAAGTCGACAGCTCGGGCGCCGTGCTGCTGCCCGGCAATCCTGAACTCGATTCCGGCACGCGCACGGTGCTTTTCACCGACATCGTCGGCTCGACCAATTTGACACAGCGGCTGGGAGACGATGCGGCCTTCGCCCTTCTCGTGACGCATGACCGCATCGTGCGCGACGCAATCTCCGGCCAGAAGGGCCGCGAGATCAAGCACACGGGCGACGGCATCATGGCGGTGTTCGTCTCAGCTGCGTCCGCGGTGCGTTGCGCCATGACCGTGCAACAGGCCATTGCGCGCCATTGCGGCGAACAGCCGGCCATGCCGATCCAGTTGCGCATCGGTATCGCCGCCGGCGAGCCGATCGAGCATCACGACGACCTGTTCGGCGCCGCGGTGCAATTGGCGGCGCGGCTCTGCGCCAAAGCCGACCCGGACGGGATTCTGGTGTCCAATGCGGTCGCCGAGCTTTGCGTCGGCAAGGCGTTGCCGCTGGCCGATGCTGGCCGCGTCGAACTCAAGGGCTTCGACCAGCCGGTCCACGTCCACCGCGTCAGCGCTTCTCCAGCGTCATCTTGAGTCCAAACTGCGGCCCCGGCGTCAGCCCTTCTCCGCCGCCAGCCGCGCCTCGGCGTCGGCGATCATCTGGATGAACTGCGGGTCGCCGCGCACCGCGTCGAGATCCGGATCGATCTTGGCGTAGTTCACGAACGCCGCCGGCACCTTCGAAAGGATCGGCCGCAGGAGTTCGATCGCGCCGTCGTTGTCCTTCAGATGCGTCGCCAGTGTGCAGGCGAAATTGTAGCGCATGTCCATATTGTCGGGATCGACCAGCATCGCCCGATTCATCATCTCCTTCGTGCGCTCGGACTGTCCCAGGACGGCGAGCACGACGCTGATATGGCCCATGGCGGCGCCGTTGTTGCGGTCCTGCGCTAGCACCTTCTCGCAGCGGTCCAGCGTGATGCGCGCGACCTCGAGCGCCGCCGGGCGATCGCCCAGCGCGGTGTAGCAGGTCACCAGCATGTTGGCCGAATGAAAGTCGAGCTCCATCAGGCTCGTCGCCTTGGTCCAGTAGCGGATCGCATCGTGATGGTGCCGCTCTTGGAAGCTCAGGAACGCCGCGGCCTTGTTCACCTCATAAGATTCCGGGTCGAGCTTCAGAGCCATCGCGATCTCTCCGGCGGCTTCGACGGCGCGTCCGTCCTCCGCCAGGATGCGTGCCTTGACCGCATGTGCCTCGGCCAGATTGACGTCGAGCGCCAGCGCCTTCTCCGCCGCCACCAGTCCGCCGTCGCCGCCGCCGCCCTGGTTGGCGCGCAGGATCATCTGGCCGAGCGCCATCAGCGCCCAGGCTCTCGCATAGTTCGGATCGATCTCGGTCGCCCGGCGGCACAGCCGTACGATGGTCTCGTTGCGCCGAGGATCGAGTTCCAGCCCCGTCGCATAGGTCTGCCGCGCCAGCAGGAGCAGGTTGTAGGCCTCCGCGTTCTCGGTGCCGCGCCGTTCGATCGCCTTCTTTTCTTCCGGCAGGAGTTTCAGTTTCAGCGCCTTGACGATGGCTTCGGAGATTTCGTCCTGAAGCGCGAAGATGTCGTCGAGATCGCGGTCGTAGCGTTCGGCCCACACATGTTCGCCGGTCTTGCCATCGATGAGCTGCGCAGTGATTCGCACGCGGCCGCCCGACTTGCGCACGCTGCCTTCCAGCACATGGCTCGCTTTCAACTGGCGGGCGATCTGCGGCACGTCCACGCTCTTGCCCTTGAACTGGAACGCGGTGTTGCGCGCCGTCACGCCCAGCGCCGATACCTTCGACAAATCCGTGATGATGTCCTCGGTGATACCGTCGCTGAAATATTCCTGCTCAAGATCGCCGCTCATGTTGGCGAAGGGCAGCACACAGATCGAATGCTTTCCACTCGGTGCAGTGGCGGCGGCGGCCGGGCTCGCCGCCTGCGCCGCACGCGCGGAAAACGCATGTACCGGTCGGTCGTGATCCTTGACCTGATGCTCGCCCATGTCCTCGAAGGCGCAAGACACTTTGCCGTCGATCTGGTCCTTCACGACGCGCGAAACTGCGATGCCGCCGATGGACGCGAGCGACTGGAGCCGTGCCGCCACGTTGACGCCCTCGCCGTAAATATCGTCGCCCTCGACGATCACCTCGCCCAGGTTGACTCCGATACGGTAGCGGATGCGTCTTCCCTCGATTTCATCGGCGGCCAGCTTCTCGGTCGCGGACTGGATCGCGAGCGCGCATTCGACCGCCGCGATCACGCTCGCAAACTCCGCCAGCGCGCCGTCGCCGATCAGTTTGAATATACGCCCGCCATGGATGGCGACCTGCGGATCGAACACCCGCGCACGATTGATCTTGAGGCGGTCCAG
>DATEZM010000470.1:0-7768 GCA_035255625.1 Rhizomicrobium sp.
CGATGCGGTCGAGGAACAACGAGCCGACGATGGCGGCGACCGGCCCGCCGAGGAAAACGAAGGAGAGCAGCAGCACGATTGGCGCGGCCAGTTCGAGGAAACGATTGACCCAGGGTGAACCCAGCGTCGGAAGCTGCTGCAGCCCGTATTCGACGCCGACGAACAGCACGACGAAGAAAATCACTGCCAAGACCAGAGACCACAACAGCAGCCCCAGGAAATCGCGGTCGAACAGCGTGGCCAAGGCCCGGCCTGCGCTTGCGAACATGCGTGGCGTCCTCTAACTCACCGCCATCATAGCGGGGTTCGTTTCATGGCGCACAGTTTCGATGTCACTGGCCTGGGCAATGCGATCGTCGACGTGCTCGCCCCCGTCGACGAGCAATTCCTGCTCGACCATGCCATCGCTAAGGGTGTGATGACACTGGTCGATGAACACCGCGCGGTGCGGCTGCATGCGGCGCTGTCGCAGACCCGCGAGGTCGCCGGCGGCTCTGGCGCCAATACCATGGCGGGCTTCGCCTCGCTCGGCGGCCACGGCGCCTTCGCCGGCAAGGTCAAGCACGACCGGCTGGGCGAGGCGTTCCGCGCCAGCCTGAAGGACACCGGCGTGCACTACACGATCGCGCCGGCGATGGACGGACCCGCGACCGCAATGTGCGTTATCGCTGTGACGCCCGATGAACAACGCAGCATGAGCACCTATCTCGGCGCGGCGCAGAATTTCTCCGTCGCCGATCTGAACGAGACCGAGATCGCGCAATCGGCGATCCTCTACATCGAAGGCTATCTCTGGGATCCGCCTTCGGCGCGCGAGGCTTGCATCGCCGCAATGGACATCGCGCACCGCGCCGGCAACAAGGTCGCCTTCGCAATGTCCGACCCGTTCCTGATCGGACGCTATGGCGACGAGTTCCGCACCCGGCTCGACAATTTCGACATCATTTTCGCCAATGAAGACGAGGCCAAGGCACTGTTCGAGGTCGACAGTTTCGACGATGTCCTGCAGGCGGCACGCCGCCACAAGGGTATCAAAGCGCTGACGCGCTCGGAGAAGGGTTGTGTGATCGCGCAAGGCAACGAAGTGCATGTCGTCGATGCCTGGCCGGTCAAGCGCGTGCTCGACACGACGGGTGCGGGCGATCAATTTGCAGCCGGGTTCCTCTATGGACTGACCCATGGCAAGCATCTCGCCGATTGCGGCAGGCTCGCCGGTCTCTGCGCGGCGGAAGTGATCTCGCACTTTGGCGCCCGCCCCGAGACCTCGCTGCACCGTCTCGCGGCCGACGCCGGGCTGATCTAGCGTCCCTTGCGCAGAT
This sequence comes from Rhizomicrobium sp., assembly GCA_035255625.1. GTDB lineage: Bacteria > Pseudomonadota > Alphaproteobacteria > Micropepsales > Micropepsaceae > Rhizomicrobium. The sequence goes on from DATEZM010000470.1 coordinate 1,320, forward strand.
AGATGTAGAGCGCGCCGTCGCCGCCGTGCTTGCGATGCGCGGTGCGCGTACCCGCGATCAAGCCAGCGAATTCCGACTCTCTTAGCCAGCGCGGCACGGCCGCCTTGAGCACGCCGCGCGAACGTTCCTGCAATTCCATGTCGAAGGGTGCATCGGCGTCCATCTTCTTGCCCTTTCCGGTCACGACGAGAACGAGCTTGTGCCGCCTTTGTTGCGCGCTTTTAAGGAACAGAAGGAGCGAACGGTGCGCGGCATTCTCGGTCAGGCCGTGCAGGTCGAGCTTGGCGTCGGGTTCGAGCAGGCCGCGCCGCAGCCGTTCGGTGGTGCGGCCATCGACACCGCTGCCACCTTCGACGATTCGCGCCGGCCGTTTGGGCTGCGGCAGCGGTTTCAGCGCACCCGCCTGCAACGGCCGCGCCTCGGCGAAGCTCTGTTCGAACAATGCGCGCTCGTCAGCGGTCGTTTTGCGGCGAGTCATTGCGATACCGCTGCATCTTTGGGCATCAGCACGAAGAAATCAGGGCGGGCCTTCAGCCCGCCAGCTGCCAGCTCAGCCTTCGGCCCGAAGCCATAGAACAAATCGGCACGCGCGTGGCCTTTGATCGCCCCGCCGGTGTCCTGCGCGATGGCGAGCCGCGTAAGCCCGTCACCGCTCAGAAAAACGGGCATGCCGAAAGCGGTGAAGCGCGGATCGACTGCGATGCTGCCCTCCGGCGTGAGCGGCACGCCTTCCGAGCCGGGCGGCCCGAGCGCGGGATCGGCGACGGGCGCCTCGCGGAAGAATACGAACGAGGCGTCGCTCTCCAGCACCTCGCGCATGTGAGCCGGATTGGCCTTCAACCAGTCGCGGATCGCCTGCATGGACATACCTTCACGTGACAGCCCGTAGCGGTCGACGAGGATGTTTCCGACTGGCGTGTAGGGCTGCCCGTTTTGGCCGTCATATGTGAGTCGCAGCACGCGGCCGTCGTCCAGCTTCACGCGGCCAGAACCTTGAATGTGCAGGAAAAACACTGCCACCGGATCGTCGGCGTACATCAGTACCGGCGCCGCTGCCGGCGGATCAGCGTCGATCTGCGCGCGCGTGGGATAGGGAATGAGGTTTCGGTCTTTGATTCGGCCTGCGATCTTCTGGCCCGCAAGTTCAGGTCGGAACGCGCCCAGATCGACACCGATCAGGTCGGTGGGCCGGGCATAGATCGGCGTCCGATAACGGCCGTGCGGAAAGCGACTCGCATACAGCAGCGGCTCGTAATAGCCGGTGACGAGTCCGTCGCCGATCGCATAAGGTGTGAAATTGGCCTCGAAGAAGGTGCGCGGATCGCGAACCGGCGTCGACGCCACGGCGCAACTGACTTCAAAAATTCCGTATCGGCCGGCAGCCATGCCGGCGCACGACCGGCGGAAAGCGGAAAGCGCGGGCGCCAGGTCGACACTCTTCCAACCCGGGATATCCGCATAGGTCGCCGGCTTAAGCTCGCGGACTTCGCCGCCACCACGCCTTTGCGTCGACCACCACCATACGACGACGCCGAGTAAGATCAGGATCAGGCCAAGCGTGACGGCTGTGCGGGGCTTCATGCTCCCGATTCTATAACGCGGGAAAGCAGCGAACGCCTAGCCGAGCCCACCCGAGGTCGCGACCAGGAGCCAGTTTGGGTCGCGCGCTTTCACGTCGCGTGTGAAGGTCCACACATCGGTGACATCGCGCACCGATTTGGCATCCCCTTCGACCGGCTTGCCGTCGGAATCGACCGTCACCGAGATAAATTGCGCCCCGATCGCGGCCGTGATCTCCGCGGCGCGGTTCTTGAGCGAGGCGTGCACGATCTTCACGTCCTTGAAGCCGACGAAGGTGAACTCGACCTTCTCCTTGCGCTGCTCGCGTCCGGCGATCACCTGGTCGAAAGCCGCAAACACTTCGCTGGAGAGGAGTGGGCTCAGCACGTTGCGATCACCGCGGGCAAACGCGGTGACGATTGTCTCATAGGCAGCCCGCGCACCGCTAAGAAAGTGTTCGGTTTCAAAGGTACGGTCGGCGAGCTTGATGTCGAACAGCCCGCGCGCGACCGGATCGGCGGGGCGTTCGGCGATCTGCTCCGAGCGGCTCGGTAGCGTCACGACGTTGTCGGTGGGCGGCGCGTCGGCCGGGGGATTGCCGGACAGGCGGAAGCGCTCCGGCGGCGGCGCCTCGTGTCCCGTGCGCCGGCCGAGCACGGTATACAAACGGAACAGGATCACCGCGGCGATCACAGCGAGGACCAGAATTTCCACATATTGTGCGTTCGGCATCGTCTTCAACCTTGCCCGACCCGCGGACCTTTGAGACTAATCCTCGACAACCTCAGGGTCCAGCATCGGAATAAGACATATGGTGACGCGGTTAAGCGGATGCCAACCGTTTTCCTTGTCACGCTTACGCGATCCGTGGTAGCGGCGGGCCCCGCCAAACCCAAGTCCTGAGGAACGCATAATGAGCGCGACCGGTGCCCCGACAGGCCCAGACAGTGGAAATGCGCCGCGCATCCAGATCATCGCGCAATATGTGAAGGACTTGTCCTTCGAGAACCCGGGGGCCCCTTCGGCCATGACGGTGCGACCGCAGATCGATCTCGGCGTCGACTTGCAGGCGCGGCGGCTGGAAAACCAGACGTTCGAAGTCGAACTCAAACTGCGCGTCAACGCAAAGTCGCAGGACGACAAGCCCGTGTTCCTGCTGGAACTTGCCTATGCCGGGCTGCTGCAGATCATGAACGTGCCCGAGGATGTGATCCAGCAGGTACTTCTGATCGAGGGACCCCATCTTCTGTTCCCGTTCGCGCGGCGCATTATCTCCGACGCCGTGCGTGATGGCGGCATGCCGCCACTGATGATCGAGCCGATCGACTTCGCCAGTCTCTATCGCTCGCGCGCCGAACAGATGAACCAGATCCGCACCCCCGGCGGAACCGCCTAGCCCGCCAACAGGACCGCCCACAGCGCGTCCTTGCCAAGTTCCTTCGCCACGAAGGCCGCATGCGACTCGGCTTCGGCCGTGGTGAAGCGCGGCGGAAGCGGTTCGGGACGTTGACGGACCGCGCCAGGCGCAGTCGCGCCTGATGTCACCGCCACCTCGACCGGGCCGAGCGAGAGCCTGCGCTGACGCCCGCCGACCAGTTCGAGATAGACCTGCGCCGTCAGCTCGGCGTCGAGCAGCGCCCCGTGCTTGGTGCGCGCGCTCAGGTCGATGGCAAAACGCCTGCACAACTCATCCAGCGAATAGCGCGCGCCGGGCAGCTTGCTCTTGGCGATCTCGATCGTGTCGATGGCGCGGGAATGCGGGATCGGCGGCCGCCCGACGCGATGCAGCTCGGAATTGACGAATTTGAGGTCGAAGCTCGCATTGTGAATCACAAGCGCAGCGTCTCCGAGGAATTCGAGGAATTGCTCGACGACATCGGCGAAAAGCGGCTTGTCGGCTAGGAATTCATCGGTCAGGCCATGGATACGGGTGGTTTCGGGCGGGACGGGACGCTCCGGATTGAGATAGCAGCGATAATTGCGCCCGGTCGGCAAGTGGTCGTCGAGCTCGACGCAGCCGATCTCCACAATCCGGTGGCCGTCCGCCGGCTCGAAGCCCGTCGTTTCCGTGTCCAGCACCACCTGGCGCATCAGTTCTGCCGCTCCTGTTTCAGGCGGTCTTTCAGCGCCGCCACGATCATCTTCACCTGCTCGAATGCATGCTCCAGCCCTTTGTCGGTCACAACCACGAAATGGGCTTTTGCACGCTTTTCTTCGTCCGCCATCTGGCGAGAGTGGAGATAGGTGAACTTTTCCTCCGTCATACCGGGACGCGCCAGAACGCGTTCACGCTGGATATGGGATGGCGCACTGACCACCACAACCGCATCCATCGCGCCTTCGCCCTTGGTCTCAAACAGGAGCGGGATATCGAACACCACGAGCTCCGCGCCTGAGGCCTGCGCTTCGGCAAGGAATCTCTGCCGCTCGCCTGCCATCAACGGATAGACAATGGCCTGCAGCCGCGCTGTGGCTTCCGGATTGCCGGTGACGTGCTTGGAAAGCTCGCCACGGTCGACCGCGCCGTCCTTCACCGTGCCGCGAAACGCTGTCCCGATCGGCGCCACCGCAGCACCGCCCGGCTGGTAGAGACGATGCACGGCCGCATCGGCGTCGTAGACCGGGATCCCAAGGCGCGCGAACATCTTCGCGGTCTCGGACTTGCCCATCCCGATGGAACCGGTAAGGCCGACATGCAGGGGACGCCTATTTTCCACCACGCAGCGCCTCTTCCAGGGCCTTGCGCAAGGCTGGCGTGACCTCCGGCGCAACGCCGAAGAACGCCTCGAAAGCCGGCACGCCCTGGTGCATCAACATCCCAAGCCCATCGACCGTGCGAAGCCCGAGAGCGCGGGCGCGGGCGAGCAGCGGCGTCTCGAGCGGGTTGTAGACGATGTCGCACAGCGCGGCATCCGTCGGCAGCGCGGCCAGATCGATGTCGAGCGACGGCGCACCCTTCATCCCGGCGCTGGTGGTGTGGACGGCGAGAGCGGCGCCTTGCGCCGCCTTCGCCCAATCCGCCATGTCGAACACGACGAGTTTCGGCGTGAGCTGGGATTGCAGTGCGGCGGCAAGCTGATCCGCGCGGACGCGGCTGCGGTTGAGAATGCGGATCTCGGCCGCACCAAGATCGTGCAGCGCAACCGCCGCAGCACGCGCCGCGCCGCCGGCGCCGAGCAGGACCGTGGCTTTGCCGCGCACGCAATCGGCGCCGAGCGCTTCGCGCAGCCACGCGGCCAGGCCCGGAGCGTCGGTATTGCGTCCCTCGATGCACCCATTGTCGTGGAAGATCAGGAGGTTGGCAGCGCCCGCCGCCTTCGCCGCCAGGTCGCAATCGTGGCACAGCGCAAAGGCTGCCTCCTTGTGCGGGGTGGTGACGCTGGAGCCCTTGAAACCAGCCGCCATCATGCCACGGACCACGAGCGAGAAATCCTCAGGCCGCACGGCCAACGGCACCAACGCACCGTCGATCCCGAGTTCCGCAAGCCAGAGGCCATGCAGACGCGGCGAAAAGGCCTGCGCGACCGGCCAGCCCATGATTCCGGCAATCCTAGCGGCGCCCGTGAGGCTCATGACTGCAATACGCCCTGCGCCCGAAGTTCCGCGAGCAGCGGCTGGAGCGCCAGCCCCAGAATGGAAAAATAGTCGCCTTCGACCTTTTCGAAAAGCTGCATGCCGCGGCCCTCGAGCTTGTAGCAACCGACGGCGGAGAGGACCCCTTGGCCCTCAGCGGCCAGATAGCCATCGAGGAATGCATCGCTAAAATTCCGCATGACCAGATGCGCCGTCTCCCTGTGCCGCCAGACGACCTCGCCGCCATGGGCCAGGACATAGCCGCCGACCAGCAGATGCTCGTGGCCACGCAGGCGCCTGAGCAATAAGCGCGCCGCGGCGAGATCGGAGCATTTGCTGACAACGGCGCCCTCGAAGAGCAACGTCTGGTCCGCACCCAGCACCAGCGCTCCGGAACGAGCGGCCGACACCGCCAGCGCCTTGGCTTCGGCAAGGCGGCCGGCGATCTGACTGGCAGCCGTGCCTTCGCGCTGGTACCGGCCCTTGAGCGTTTCCTCGTCGATGTCCGCCAGGACGGCGGCGAATGTTATGCCAGCCTCTGTCAGAATCCGGCGCCGCGATGCACTGCCGGACGCAAGAACGAAATCCATCTAGCCAGCGTCCTGGCGCTCGGCGAGCAGGTTGATGACCGAAGCGGCGGTTTCCTCCACAGAGCGGCGCGAGACGTCGATCGCGGGCCAATCTTGGCTTTCGAACAGCCGTCTCGTGTTGCTCACCTCGCTGCGCACCGCTTCCAGATCGACATAATCGGTATCGCGCGCCTCCCCCATCGTCGCCAGCCGATTACGCCGGACCTGGATGAGACGGTCGGGGGAGGCCCATAGCCCGACGATTAGGGGTTTCTTGACCGCGAGCAGTTCGACCGGCAACGGCATGCCAGGAACGAGCGGCACATTCGCGGCGCGATAGCCGCGCAGGGCAAGATACACACAGGTCGGCGTCTTCGAGGTCCGGCTGGCGCCGGTCAGAATGATCTCGGCATCGCCCAAGGTCTCGAGATTCTGGCCGTCGTCATGGGCGATGGCGAAGTTGAGTGCCTCGATGCGGTAGAGATATTTCTGATCCACATCGTGCTGCCCGCCCGGCCTGTGGGTTTCGGCAGCGCCGGTGCCAAGAAAATTCCGCATCGCGGTGATAGGTGCTTCGAGTACATCATAGGACGGCACAGACAGGGCGATGCACTCGCGCTGCAACTCGGACCGCAGCTCCGGATCGACCAGAGTAAAAAAAACCAGGCCGGGCTCGGCTTTGATGTGCTCGAGCGCCCGTTGGAGCTGGCGCTGGCTGCGCACGAGCGCATAGAAGTGCTCGTTGAC
>DATEZM010000471.1:0-3544 GCA_035255625.1 Rhizomicrobium sp.
GAAGCCCGCGCCGTCATATTCGAGAATCAGGCGATAGCGCGGCATGTCAGGCGAGCTTTGTGCCGCGCGGCAGCGCGAAGCCGCGCAGCAATTCGCCGGCGCTCATCGTCGCCTTACCGGGACGCTGCAGGCGCGTGAGGCGCAGCGCGCCTTCACCGCAGGCGACCGCGAATTCGTCGTCAAGGAGCGTGCCGCGGGTACCACTTCCTGTCGTCGGCTCGCAATCAAGAATCTTCAACCGCTCGCCCTTCGCCTCGCACCACGCGCCGGGAACAGGGGAGAGGCCGCGAATCAGACAATCGATCTCGCGTGCCGGCTTCGACCAGTCAACCCGAGATTCCTCTTTCGCGATCTTCTTCGCATAGGTCGTGCCTTCCGCCGCCTGCGGCTGTGCCGTGATCGAGCCGCGCTCCAGCGCCGCCAACGTGCGCGTCATCAGATCGGCGCCGAGGCGCGCGAGTTCGTCGTGCAGCGCGCCATAGGTCTTGCGGCCGATGGCCACTCGCTCGGCCATCAGAACGGGACCGGTGTCGAGACCCTCCTCCATACACATCGTCATCACGCCCGTTTCCGAGTCACCTGCCATAATTGCGCGCTGGATGGGCGCGGCGCCGCGCCAGCGAGGCAGAAGTGAGCCGTGCAGGTTGACGCAACCCAGACGCGGCGCGTCGAGGATCGGCTTTGGCAGGATCAGGCCATAGGCGACGACAACCGCCACATCGAGCGCCAACGCGGCGAACGCGTCCTGCTCGGCCGCCCCTTTAAGCGACACCGGTGTGCGAACCGGAATGTCGTGCTTGAGGGCGAGCGCATGCACCGGCGACGGCTCGGTGTCGAGGCCGCGACCTTTGGGACGGGCGGGCTGGGAATAGACGCAGGCAACGTCATGGCCGGCGGCGATCAGCTCGGCGAGCGTCGGCACCGCGAAATCCGGCGTGCCCATGAAGGCCAGGCGGAGCGCCACGGCCTACCCCGTCTCTTTCAGACGCTTCGCCTTTTGCAGTTTGCGCAGCGCGATCGAGCGCTTGAGCTTGGAGAGGTGGTCAATGAAAAGGATACCCTCGAGATGATCCATCTCGTGCTGCAGGCAGGTGGCGAGCAGGCCGTCGGCTTCGAATTCGTGGCGCTTGCCGTCGCGGTCGAGATACTCAACCTTGATCCGCGCGGCGCGTTCGACATCTTCCCAGATCTCGGGCACGGAAAGACAGCCTTCCTCGAAGGTCGCAAGCTCATCCGAGCGCCAGGTGATCACCGGATTGACGAAATGGCGCGGGTTCTTCTTGCCCTCGCGCTGGTCGAGGTCCATCACGATGACGCGCTGGGCGACGCCGATCTGTACTGCCGCGAGACCGATGCCATCGGCGGCGTACATCGACTCCACCATGTCGTCGATCAGCCGGCGCGTCGACGCGTCGACCGTTTCGACGGTCTTGCTGAGCGCTTTGAGCCGCGGATCGGGCGCGGTAAGGATGGGACGTACGGCCATTCGCGTGAGATAGTCGCGGGGGCCGGTCTGGTCAAGAGAACGCGCGGATACACATGGATTTGGCCTTTATCGTACTAAGCATCGCCCTCGTCGCTGCGGCAGCGATCATGGCATTCGCGCTACGCGGGCGGGCGGGCGCGCCCGAGGCGGCAAAACCCGATCCGAGACTCGACAGCGTGCTGCAGGCTCAGGGTGACATCGCCGGACGATTCCAGCAGACCGTTGCAGCACAGACGGAATTGCAGAAGGCGCTGTCGGACCGAATCGACGCCCTCAACCAGCGCTTGGGCGACAGCCTGAAGGATTCGACCGACAGGACCGCGGCGACATTGGGCAGCATCGGCGAGCGCCTGAGCATCATCGACCAGGCGCAGAAGAACATCACCGCGCTGTCGGGCCAGGTCGTGTCGCTCCAGGAAATTCTCTCCGACAAGCAGTCGCGCGGCGCGTTCGGGCAGGAACGCATGGAGGCGATCGTCGCCGACCAGATGGCGCCTGGCCAGTACGATTTCCAGTTCACGCTATCCAATGGCAGGCGGCCGGACTGCGTAATCCGCATTCCGAATGTCCCGGGAGTCATCGTCGTCGATTCCAAATTCCCACTCGAGGCGTTCGAGACGCTGCGCGGCTTGGCGACGGACGAGGAGCGCAAGCAGGCGACCGCGCGTCTGAAGGCCGATGTGCAAAAGCACGTGAAGGACATTGCCGAAAAATACCTGATCCCAGGCGAGGTCCAGACGCCGGCGATCATGTTCATCCCGTCGGAGTCGATCTATGCCGAGCTCTACACCTCGTTCGGCGATGTCGTGCAGCAGGCGCGGCGGCTGCAGGTCGTGATCATGTCGCCGCATGTCCTAATGCTGGCGATCAACACGATCCAGACCTTGATGCGCAACGCCAAGATGCGCGAACAGGCCTTCGAGATCCAGAAGGAGGTCGGTGCGTTGCTGCAGGACGTGAAACGGCTGGGCGACCGCGTCGGCGATCTGCGCAAGCATTTCGACAGCACCAGCAAGGACATCAGCCTGATCGAAACGTCGGTCAAGGGGATCGAGCGCCACGCGGATCGTATCGGTCAGGCGAAGCTTGAATCGCCCGAGGAAGCAGCAGCAAGACTGCCCGGCGCTTAAAGCGCCCTTCGCGCCTTGAACGCGGCGCTCAGCGTTCCTTCGTCGAGATAGTCGAGTTCTCCGCCAACGGGGACGCCGTGGGCCAGCCGTGTGATGCTGACGCCGGTGGGGCCGAGCGCGTCCATCAGGTAATGCGCCGTGGTCTGGCCTTCGACGGTTGCGTTCATCGCCAGGATCACCTCGTCGACACCGGGCTTCACGCGCGCGATCAGGCTGGCCACGTTGAGGCGCTCTGGCGTCACGCCATCGAGCGCCGAGAGCGCGCCGCCCAGCACATGATAGCGCCCGCGGAACACGCCGGCGCGTTCGAGGGCCCACAGATCGGCGACATCCTCCACCACGCAGAGCATATGGGTGTCGCGGCGCTGGTCGCGGCACAGCGAACAAGGCGAAGCGGTATCGAGATTGCCGCAGACCTCGCAGGTCCTGATCGCGGCCGCGGCATCGCGCATCGCGAGCGCCAGCGGCTCCAGCAGCACATCCCGTTTCTTGAGCAATGTCAGCGCCACACGCCGTGCCGAGCGCGGCCCAAGCCCGGGGAGCTTGGCGAGGAGCTGAATCAGCCTTTCGATCTCCGGTCCGACCATCAGGCTTCATCGTCCGACGCGGCGATGTCGTCGTCGGCGATGCGGCGGACTTCCTTGATCTCGGCCCCCGGAAAGCGGTCGAGCACGGCTCGCACGAGCGGCTCCTGCGTCACGCTCTCGAACTTCGCAGCCTTGGCGTCGCGTTTCTGTTCGGCGAGCGTCGGCTGCCCACCCTCGCGCACCAGCGAGACCGACCAGCGCCGGCCCGTCCAGTCCTTCAGCTTCTGCGACAGATCGCCGGCCAGCGTGCGCGGCGCACGCGTCGAGGGGCGGAATTCGATGCGACCGTCCTCGAGCGCCACGAGGTGCATGTCGTTCTCGATATGCACTTTCAGAACCGG
>DATEZM010000472.1:0-2746 GCA_035255625.1 Rhizomicrobium sp.
GCCTTCGTCAGCGTGATGAGCTGGTACGACAACGAATGGGGCTTCTCCAACCGCATGGCCGACACCGCCGTGGCGATGGGGAAGCTTATCTAATGGGCCTCAAGCAGCGAAGCGGTAGGCCGAGATAATGGGCTTCCGTACGCTCGACGGTCTCGACGTCCGCGGCAAGCGCGTGCTGGTGCGCGCCGATCTCAACGTGCCGATGAAGGATGGCCAGGTCACCGACGCCTCGCGCATCGAACGCCAGGCGCCGACCATTGCCGAACTCGCGGGCAAAGGCGCGAAAGTGATCGTGCTCAGCCATTTCGACCGGCCGAAAGGCAAGGTTGTGCCGTCGATGTCGCTGGCGCCGATCGCGGCGCCGCTGTCGCGCGTGCTCGGCAAGCCGGTTGCCTTCGCTGCGGATTGCGTCGGCGATGTAGCGAATGATGCCGTCGCGAAGTTGAAGGACGGCGAAATCCTTCTGCTCGAGAACACGCGCTTCCATGCCGGCGAGGAAGCGAACGATCCTGACTTCGCGAAGCAGATCGCTGCGCTGGGCGATATCTATGTCAACGACGCCTTCTCCGCTGCCCATCGCGCGCATGCGACGACGGAAGCGCTCGCGCATCTTCTGCCGCATGCCGCCGGCCGCTCGATGGAACAGGAGCTCAAGCATCTCGACAAGGCGCTTGGCGATCCGGAACGACCCGTGATGGCCGTGATCGGCGGCGCCAAGGTCTCGACCAAGATCGCGCTGCTGGAAAATCTCGTGCAGCGGGTGGAGACGCTCGTCATCGGCGGCGCCATGGCCAACACTTTCCTCGCCGCCGAAGGCTTCGAGATCGGCAAGTCACTTGTCGAACCCGACCAATTCAAGACCGCCGAGCGCGTCGTGCACCTCGCCGGCGACAGCGGCTGCGCATTGATGCTGCCGCTCGACGTCGTGGTGGCGCATGAGTTCAAGGCGAATGCGCCACATCGCACCGTCGACATCCGCCATGTCGGCAAGACCGAGATCATCCTGGATGTCGGTGCCAAAAGCCTGGAAGCATTCGGCCAGCGTCTGGCCAGCACGCGCACGCTGGTGTGGAACGGCCCGCTCGGCGCCTTCGAGACGCAGCCTTTTGACCTCGGGACCAAGTCTGCTGCGTGCATGGTCGCTGATGCCACCAGGGCCGGCGATCTGCTTTCCGTAGCCGGCGGTGGCGATACCGTCGCCGCCTTGAACGCGGCCGGCGCGGCCGGCGACTTCACCTATGTTTCGACCGCCGGCGGGGCCTTCCTCGAGTGGCTGGAGGGCCGGGAACTGCCCGGCGTCGCGGCCCTTCAAATTTGAGCCGGTCCGCGCTAGGACAGGTGAAATTCGCAGGGGTGGAAGCAGCATGAACATCGCGGAGCTGAACGCGATCGCGCACAGGATGACGGCCAAGGGCAAGGGCCTCCTGGCCGCCGACGAGAGCACGTCGACCATCAAGAAGCGCTTCGACAAGATCGGCGTGGCGAACACCGAGGAGAACCGCCGCGACTACCGCGAACTTCTGTTCCGCACCGATGAGGCAATGAAGAATTATATCGGCGGCGTCATCCTCTATGACGAGACGATCCGCCAGAAATCCGCCGACGGCAACGGTACGCCGCTTGTGACTCTGATCGAAAAATCAGGCGCCGTGCCGGGCATCAAGGTCGATACCGGCGCCAAGCCGATGGCGCTCGACGCCAACCAGACGATCACCGAGGGCCTCGACGGCCTGCGCGAGCGCTTCGTCGAGTATCACAAGCTCGGTGCCCGCTTCGCCAAATGGCGCGCGACCTACGATCCGCGCCATGTCTCCTACAACAGCATCAATGCGAACGCCCAGGCACTGGCGCGCTACGCCGCCCTGGCGCAGGAGAACGGCATCGTGCCGATCGTCGAGCCGGAAGTCCTGATGGACTATGACAACGACTTCGATACCTGTGCTGCGGTGACGGAGTGGGTGCTGAAGGAGGTCTTCCAGCAGCTCTACTACGCCAACGTCCAGCTCGAAGGCATCGTGCTGAAGCCGAACATGGTCGTTTCCGGCATGAAATGCGCGAAGCAGGCGAGCGTCGACGAGGTTGCCGACCGCACGGTCTCGGTCCTGAAGCGTTGCGTTCCCACCGCCGTGCCCGGTATCGCCTTCCTGTCCGGTGGCCAGTCGGACGAAGATGCGACGACGCATCTCAATGCAATGAATGCGCGTCACGCGCTGCCCTGGTCGCTCACCTTCTCCTACGGCCGCGCGCTGCAGGCGGCGCCGCAGAAAGCTTGGAGCGGCAAGCGCGAAAACGTCGCCGCCGCGCAGGCCGCTTTCCTCCACCGCGCGCGCATGAACCATCTCGCCGCGCTCGGCAAATGGACGACGACCGAGGAAAAGAAGGCGGCGTGAGCGAACGCTGCCGGCTTTATCTCATTGCACCGCCCAAGTTCGAGGCGAAGAGCTTTGCCGACACGCTGAAGCGTACGCTCGACGCCGGCGATATCGCGTCGCTGCAGTTGCGGTTGAAGGATGTGTCCGACGACGAGATCCGCCGCGCCACGGAAATCCTTATGCCCATCGCGCAGAAGCACGACGTGGCCTTTATCCTCAACGACCGACCCGACCTGGCGCGCGAACTGCGCTGTGATGGCGTGCACGTCGGCCAGGAGGACGCGAGCTTGGCCGAGGCGCGGCTGATCGTGGGCAAGAACACAGTCGTCGGGGTCACCTGCCATGACTCGCGCCACCTCGCGATGGAGGCGGCC
>DATEZM010000473.1:0-4143 GCA_035255625.1 Rhizomicrobium sp.
GATGGTGGCCAATAATTCGGTCGCTTTCCTGTTCAGCCATGTCGGCCAGATCGTCTATGCGAAGGACAAGGGCAACGACGACGCGATGCTGGAACTGGCGCTCGACGCCGGCGCCGACGAAGTGGTCTCGACCGACGACGGCCACGAATTCCTGACGAGCATGGACGGCTTCGCCGCCGTGCGCGATGCGCTCGAAGCCAAGCTCGGTGCGCCGGCGCAGGCCGGCTTCGTGTGGCGGCCACAGAACACGGTCACGGTGAAGGACGACGCGGGCGAAAGCCTCGTCAAGCTGATCGAAACCCTCGACGACCATGACGATGTGCAGCACGTCTACGGCAATTACGAACTCAGCGACGCGCTGCTGGCGAAACTGGCGTCATAACCCCGTTGTAACGCGGCGGATGACAGCCGCGCCCGCGCCTGCTATCACCCGCGCGCTCTTTGTCAGTTCGAACCTGTCGACCCGCGCCGGAAGGACGCGTTCCGCACTCCATGTCCAAGATCGCCGGTAACGAAATCGCCCCGGGTACGCTGGTCGAGTACGATGGCGGGTTGTGGGTGGCGGTCAAGACGCAGACGGTCCGTTCGGGCCGCGGCGGCGCCTACAACCAGGTCGAACTCAAGCACATCATAAACGGCACCAAGCTGAACCAGCGTTTCCGCGCCGACGAGGCGGTGGAAGAGATCTATCTCGACAAGAAGGATTTCACCTTCCTCTATGCCAATGGCGACATGCTGACCTTCATGGACGTCGAGACCTACGACCAGATCGAGCTCGGTGCCGACTGGATCGGCGACCAGGCGCAATTCCTGGTCGACGGCATGCAGGTGATGCTGCAGCTGCATGAGGGCAAACCCATCTCGATCAAGCTGCCGGCGCAGGTGACGCTGACCGTGACCGAAGCCGACCCGGTGCTGAAAGGCGGCACCGCGGCGCCGTCTTACAAGGGTGCGATGCTCGAGAACGGCATGGCGGTCCAGGTCCCGCCCTTTGTCGAGGCTGGCGCTAAGATCATCGTTTCGACCGCCGACGGCACTTACGTCAGGCGGGCCGAGTAATGCCCTATCTGTCGCCCGCCCTGAACGTCATGGTCACCGCCGCCCGCAAGGTCGGCCGCGGCCTGATCCGCGACTTCGGCGAGATCGAAAACCTCCAGGTGTCGATGAAGGGCCCGGCGGATTTCGTCTCCACCGCCGACAAGCGCACCGAAACGAAACTCATCGAAGAACTCCAGAAGGCGCGGCCAGGCTATTGCTTCCTGACCGAGGAGGCGGGCGTTATCGAAGGGCCGGACAAGACCCATCGCTTCATCATCGACCCGATCGACGGCACGACGAATTTCCTGCATGGCATCCCGCATTTCGCGATCTCGATCGGGCTTGAGCGCGACGGTCAGATCGTTTCCGGCGTGATCTACAATCCGATCACCGACGAGACCTATGTCGCGGAGAAGAGTCATGGCGCCTATCTCAACGACAAGCGGCTCAGGGTCGCGGCGCGCAAGAAGCTGAACGAGACGATCCTGGCGACCGGCATCCCTTTCCTCGGCCGCCCGGGACATGAAATCTTCGCAAGCGAGCTCAAGGCCGTGATGGCCCAAACCGCCGGCGTGCGGCGCTTCGGCGCGGCCAGCCTGGATCTCGCCTATGTCGCGGCGGGGCGATTCGACGGTTTCTGGGAACGCGGGTTGCACCCCTGGGACGTGGCGGCCGGAATCCTGCTGGTGCGCGAGGCAGGCGGCATCGTCAGCGACCTCAGCGGCGGCGGCGACGCCCTGAACGCCGGCCATATGCTCGCCACGAATGACTATTTGCATCCGATCGTGCTGAAACTCCTCAAAGACGCCGCGCGCGACGCCAAAGGTTGAGGCCGGACGGCTGTGACTCTATTGTCCGCACGCGAATGATGGACCGGCAATGAAACGCGCTTTCGCGCTCGGCGCTACGCTCTTCTGGTTTTTGACGGCACCGGCGCTCGCCCAAGTGTATCCGGGCGAGGAAGTGACCGTGAATCCGAACGCCATCGGCAACGGCTATCTGCTCTATCCGGGCGGCAAATATGGCCGTCATGTGGGGAGGCTGCTGCAGCCCGGCGAGCGGCGGGGAGCGATCCATCTGCATATGCCGGTGAGGCACAAGGTGGTGGCGCGGCACGTACCGAAGAAGACAGCGGCGCCCACCGCCGTGGCGACCGATACCGCGCCGGTCACTTCGCCCAGCCAGTTCGCCAGCGCACCCGACATGGGCGGACCGGCGCCTGCACCCGTTCCGCCGCCGCCCAAGCGCGTGGCGCACAAGACACCGTCGCGGCCGAAGCCGGCAGCGATGGCGTCGGCCCCGCCGCCGCCGACCGCCGATGTCGGCTCCGTGCCGGAGGACAGTGCGGCACGGCTGGTCGGCCCGATGGCGGATGCCGTCGCGCCGACGCCGCCGCCCAAGCCGCGGCGCACGACCCCCGCAGCTGCGCCAACGCCAGCCGTCGACTCGGGACCGACCACCTTCACCGTGAAGGAAGTGGCGGGTCCGCCCAAGCCGCGCCGCACCGCAAGCGTCAATCCCCCGCCCGCCAGCCTCACACCTTCGCCGGCTACGGCCGCGGGCCTGCGCAAGCAGAGCATGATCCCGTTCGCACCCGGCGCCAGCAGCCCGGCCGCGCAGGACGTCAACGCTGTGCATGCGCTGGCGACCGCACTCAACGCGCAGCTTGGCGCCGGGGCACAGCATGTGCAGATCAACGCCTATGGCGGACCGCGCGGCGACAAATCCTCCGATGCGCACCGGCTGTCGCTCAAGCGGGCACTCGTCATCCGCGAGCTGCTGATCGAGGACGGCGTGCCGGCGGAGAAGATCGACGTGCGCGCGCTGGGCGGCGTCGACGATTCAGGCCCCGCCGACCGCGTCGACGTGTTCGTGCAGGCCTAGACCACCTTTGCGTCGAGCTTGATGTCGCGCGCTTCCGGGCCCAACGCGGTGAGCAGCACGATGGCGATCGCGGCCAGGACCGCGACACCGAACAGCGCCAGAGAATAATTGTCGCCCCGCGCCGTGGCGAACTTTGTCTGCAGCACCAGATTGTACGACGCGATGAAATTGCCGAGCTGATAGACGGTGCCCGGAAAGGTCCCGCGCGCGTCGGCCGGAGACAGCTCGTTCAGATGCGCCGGGATGACGCCCCACGCGCCCTGCACGAAGAACTGCATCAGGAACGCGCCGACGGCCAGCATCGACGCCGTCTGCGAATAAGCCCACAACCAGGCGACCGGAATGGCAAGCAAGGCGGCGACCACGATCGTGCGCCTTCGCCCGAAGGACTGACTCCACAGACCGAAGGTCCAGCCGCCCACGATCGCGCCGATATTGTAGAGGATCGCGATGTTGCCCGTGGTGCGGACGTCGAAATGATGCTGCACCTGCAGGAAGGTCGGATAGGCGTCCTGCGTGCCATGGCTGAAGAAGTTGAACGCGGTCATCAGCACGATGGCATAGAGCGCCAGCTGCCAATGCCGGCGAAGCACGCTTACGACTGTTCCGGTCCTGGCGTGTTCGGTCGACCATCCTGGCGATTCCGGCACGTTGCGGCGTATATAGAGAATGAGCAGCGCGGGCAGAATGCCGACCATGAACATCACGCGCCATGATGCCATGCCCGTCCACTGTCCGAACCGATCGTAGAAATTGCGATAGACGATGCTGGCAAGGAGATATCCTGTCGGATAGCCCGATTGCAGAAGACCGGAAACCAGACCGCGCGCCTTGGGCGGGACCGTCTCCATCGTCAGCGACGCGCCGGTGCCCCACTCGCCGCCCATGGCGATGCCGAACAGAGCGCGAATGACGAGGAAGACGAGCAGATTCGGCGAGAAGGCGGTGGCGAAGCCGAGCACCGAATAGAGCGCTACATCGGCCATCAGGACCGGGCGGCGGCCGAAGCGGTCTGCTAACCGGCCGAACAGGAAAGCGCCCACGGGGCGCATCGCCAGCGTCAGGACCGTCGCCCAGGCGATGTCGGATTTGCCGGCGCCGAAATCATGCGCGACGTCCTTGATGACGAACACCATCAGAAAGTAGTCGAACGCATCGAGCGTCCAGCCGAGAAAGCTCGCGGCGACCACGTGCCGCTGCGCCGATGTCCAGCCTTTGAAA
>DATEZM010000474.1:0-3498 GCA_035255625.1 Rhizomicrobium sp.
GCCGTGCAGATAGCCGTCGATCCTGGCCTCAGGCACGAACACCGGTTCGGCCATTTCGTCATCCTCACGACCGGCGAACGCCTCTAATACGCCATCGCGCGACAGATCCGTCCCGAGAAGCCCGACGACGATCACGTTCGACGTGGTGGAGAGGACGATGCCTAGTCCGGCGATAGTACCCAGGCTGTGTCGCCCGATCCCGGTCTCCTCGCCGATCTCCTTGCGGATATTGTGCTCGAAGTCGGGCGCCGACCCGTCTTCGACCTGCAATCCGCCGCCGATGAAATCGATCGCGCCGTTCACAGCGCGCTTGCCGAACACGTAGTGACCGTCGGCCGTCCGCAGCAGCGCGGCGGTCGACAGATGATGGAATGGCGCCAGACCACGCTGCCCATGCTGCTCATGCAACGCGCGATAGGTCGCCATGTAGCGGAAAGGGATAGTCCCGAGCCTGAGCGGACCGCGGCCGTCGATGTCCTCCAGATGCGTCAGGCGATAATGCGTGCCGTCCCACAGACGATGGCCCCGCGCCGCGGCGGCTTCGACCCGCTTGTCCCAAAGCGCTTGGACGATCTCGTCATAACCCGGATCGGCGCGCCACGCCTCGCCGGTGACGGTCATCGCAAATCTCGGCAGCGGCCCCTTGAACAGAATATGCGGAACAAACAAGGCGAACCTCATTCCACGGTCTTGCGACTATGGACGCGATGGCGCCAAAACCGCAATCGCGCATCGGCCTATGACGCGGGCCCTATCCTTGCGGGCGCTCCGCCCCATTCCCTTTGCCCGATGCCGGCGGTAGCGCGGACGGCTCGGTCGGCGTCGGATGCTCGCCGCGGCTGAGCCGTCCCATCAGGAGCGGCACCAGGCCCGAGAGGTTGGCGCCCAGTCCGCCGTCGCCGACAGTGAGTGCGAGGTTCTCGGGCATGAAGCGCTGGGTGCCGTCGGCCAGGGCGCGGATGGCGTTGATCAGCGCGGTCTGGTCCTTGCCGACGGCCTGCTGCTGGGCCTCCAGGCCCTTGGCGATGGCGAGGCCGTCGGCCTCGGTTTTCACCGCGCTGGCGCGGCCGACCTTTTCCAAGCGATAGGATTCGCCGTCGGCTTCGGCCTGCACGCCCTGCGCCTTGTTCTTGGCGATGTCGATGCCGACCGAGGAGCGCGCCAGTTCGGACTGCATGTCCGCCTTGCCGCGGCTGGCTTCGAGTTCGAGCCGCTCGCCTTGGGCGCGTTCCTGCGCGCGATATGTCTCCTGCTGCTGGTTGGCGATCTCGCGCGTGGTCAACACGTCGACCAGCGCCTGCGGGAAGATCACGTCCTGGATGTACACGCCGCGGGTCTCGACGCGGTATTCCTTGAGCTTCTCGGTGATGTGGTTCTGCGCCTGGGCCTGCACGTCTTGGCGCTTCTCGATGAAGTCGATCGCGGGCATCGATTGCAGCTTGTCGCGGAAGTGATTGCCAACCGCGGCCTGCAAGACCTCGGTGACGAGGTTGAGCATGGTGCCGACGATGGAGATCACCTTCGGCGCCTCGGTGTCGGGGACGTGGATCTGCACCTGCAGATCGATATTGAAGACGAAGCCTTCCTTCGACTTGGCGGTGATCTGCTTCAGACCCTTGTCGAGATTGTGCGCCGTCGAGCTCGCGTCCGCCCAATTGAGCGTGAGGATGAACGTGGGCACCACTTCCGCCGAATAGCAGCGCGGATTGATCGCGTATTTGCCGGTGCGCAGCGGCTCCTGCCAGATGCCGCGATGGCCGGGCCGCACCAAGCTGCCGAACTTGAAATCGACGCCTGACGTATCCTCTGTCGCAAGTCCGACATAGGCCTTGAGCACCGCGACCTGCCCCTGATTCACCACCAGCATGGGCACCATCTCGACCGAGACGAGGAACGGATTGAGGTTGTACGCGCCGTACATCAACGGATCGTGCTGCAAGCCGATGCGACCGCCCTTGTCGATGAAGGCCTGGAAGTCCTGATAGTTGTTATGGTCCTCGTTTTTGACCGACAGGATGGCTTCGACCAGGTCGCTGTCCTTGGTGGCGGGATTTTTCTCGAGCGCCTCCAGATCGGCGAAATCGCCGATGCGGTTGGCGATCGCGCCTTTGGGGAGCGGCGGACCGTCATAGGTCGTGACGATGCCGATCATGTCGACAACCTTGCCATCTTCGAACACGCGCGGCCCGATGCGCACAACGTCGAGCTGCGCCGGATCGAGCCCGAAGGATTCCGGCTTGAGACGACCCATGCGTTCGAGGGCGGCATACTTGTCGTCGATCGGCACGCCGTAGACCGTGTCCTTGGTGATGACGAGGAATCCGACGGGATGGATCGGCACGACGGTGCCTGGCGGCAAGACCGGACGCTGCACGCCCTTTTCACCGCCGCTGCGGACAAACGCATCCAGATCCTGGAAGTTCGCGAATTCCAGCTTGTAGTGCGCCGACTTGGCGCCGACCGGCAGCGACTCGCCGACTTGGGCGATCACGACGCCGATCTGCCCCGCCGGGATCTGCACCATCGGGTGGCGCGTGACGTCATAGACCGGCCAAAGCTTGAACTGCACGCCGGGCATCAGGAGCTTCGCCTGGTAGCCGGCCTCGCCCTGGAAGGCGACGGCGTTGCCGCCGCCGAGTTTGCGGTTGGCGAAACGCTTGCGCACCAGGCCGACTTCGGTCGGGCCGATGTTGCGGATGGAGCGCAGGACGACCGACAGAACGACGAAGATAACAGCCGCCGTGGCGCCCACGGCGAGCGGATAGACGAAGATGAAGTCGATGATTCTGTCCATGGTCCAACCCTTTGAGACGGCCGCTTTCTGCTCGCGGACGATTTCGGGCGCGGATTCTAAGCTTCGGTCAAAGCGCCGCAATTGGCGAAATATCTATTTCGCATACTTGAAGTCGGCGAACAGCGCGCCTACCGGCCGGCGTCAGCCGCCGCGATAGGCCCGTTCCAGCGCCGCGATGTCGAACTTGACCATTTTCAGCATCGCCTCGGCGACCCGCCTGGCGCGGGCGCGATCCGGATCGTGCATCATCTTTTCGTAGCCCTTGGGCACGATCTGCCAATAGACGCCGTAGCGGTCTTTCAGCCAGCCGCATTGCTGCTCCTGGCCGCCGCCTGCGAGCAAGCCGGCCCAGACGCGGTCGATCTCGGCCTGATCCTCGCAATTCACCAGCAGGGAGATCGCATGATTGAACGGATCGAGCGGGCCGGCGGACATTGCCTCGAATTTGGTTCCGGCGAGCGTGAACTCGACCACCACAACCGAGCCGGCCGGGCCGCTCGGCGAGTCCGCCGCCAGCGCGCCCACGGAATCGACATGAGAATTGGGGATCACCGAGCAATAGAAGCAGGC
The DNA here is from genome assembly GCA_035255625.1 of Rhizomicrobium sp. Lineage (GTDB taxonomy): Bacteria > Pseudomonadota > Alphaproteobacteria > Micropepsales > Micropepsaceae > Rhizomicrobium. The sequence continues at coordinate 3,365 of DATEZM010000474.1, forward strand.
GGCTTCCTCGGCCTCCTTAGCATACCAGAGGAACGGAACAACGCTGGTCATGGAACTCCTCCTGCTTAAACGACGGGCAAGGGCGATTGCGGCACGGTCTTCCAGAAAACGTCGTCATGGCCGAAGAAGATGCG